>CADDZP010000006.1 GCA_902812475.1 Actinomycetota bacterium
CGGCGGCAAGGTCTGGATCACCGTCTTCCCCGACAAGCCCGTCACCGAGAAGCCGGCCGAGACGCGCATGGGGTCCGGCAAGGGCAATCCCGAGCGTTGGGTGGCCCCCGTCAAGCCGGGCCGCATCATGTTCGAGCTCGCGGGCGTGCCCGAGCCATTGGCCAAGGAGGCCATGGAGCGGGCCATCCAGAAGCTGCCGATCAAGGCCAAGTTCGTCACCCGCGCCGGGGAGTCGATCTAGATGACCAAGGCCGTCGAACTGCGCGAGATGGGCGACGACGAGCTGCTCACCAGGCTGGCCGAGGCCAAGCAGGAGCTCTTCAACCTGCGCTTCCAGCACGTCACCGGACAGCTCGACAACTACGCCCGCCTGCCGCAAGTGAAGCGGGAGGTCGCCCGCATCAACACCATCCTGCGCGACCGGGAGATCGCCGCCGCCGAAGCCATTGAAGCGGCAGAAGAAGCCGACAGAGCAGCAGAAGCTGAGAGACCTGAGGAAGCACGCAATGCCTGACCGCCCCAATCGCCGCAAGGTCCGGGAAGGCACCGTTGTGTCCAACGCCATGGACAAGACCGTCTCGGTGGCCGTCATCGACCGGGTGCGGCACCGCCGTTACGACAAGACCGTCCAGCGCACGACCAAGGTCTTCGCCCACGACCCCGACAACGACCTCAAGGTCGGAGACCGTGTGCGCCTCCAGGAGACCCGCCCGCTGTCCAAGCTCAAGCGTTGGCGCGTCGTGGAAGTCATCGAGAGAGTTCGATGATCCAACAGGAATCCCGGCTGCGGGTGGCCGACAACTCGGGCGCCAAGGAGGTGCTCTGCATCAAGGTGCTGGGTGGCTCCAAGCGGCGCTACGCCTCCATCGGCGACATCTTCGTGGCGACCGTGAAGGACGCCATCCCCGGCGCCGCCGTCAAGAGGGGCGACGTCGTGAAGTGCGTCGTCGTTCGCACCAAGAAGGAGAAGCGGCGGCCCGACGGCTCCTACATCCGTTTCGACGAGAATGCCGCCGTGCTCATCAACGACCAGCAGCAGCCGCGTGGCACGCGCATCTTCGGCCCTGTCGGCCGGGAGCTGCGGGACAAGCGGTTCATGCGAATCATCTCTCTCGCCCCCGAGGTGCTGTGATGCGAGTCAAGAAGGGCGACCGGGTCAGGGTGCTCACCGGCAAGGACCGCGGGAAGGAAGGCGAGGTCATGCGCGCCTTCCCGGCCCAGGGCCGGGTCATCGTCGATGGTGTCCACCGGGTCAAGAAGAACCAGCGCCAGACGCGGGCCACCATGCAGGGCGGCATCATCGACAAGGACATGCCGATTCCCGTGGACAACGTCGCCGTCGTGTGTCCGACGTGCGGTGCGACCCGGATCGGGTTTCGCTTCGACGACGCCGGGCGCAAGATCCGCGTCTGCAAGAAGTGCGGGAGTGATCTGTGAGCGACACGGCAACGGCGCCTTCGGCGCCCCGTCTCAAGCAGCGTTACGACACCGAGATCCGCGCCCGGCTCAAGGACGAGCTGCAGCTGGCAAACATCATGCAGGTGCCGCGGTTCGAGAAGATCGTCGTCAACATGGGCGTCGGGCGGGCCACCCAGCAGGCGTCCCTGCTCGAGGGCGCGGTCAACGACCTGACCGTCATCACCGGCCAGAAGCCGATGGTGACCAGGGCCCGCAAGTCGATCGCAGGCTTCAAGCTCCGGGAGGGCAATGCCATCGGGGCCAAGGTGACGCTTCGGGGTGCCCGCATGTGGGAGTTCTTCGACCGCCTGGTGAGCATTGCCATCCCGCGCGTCCGGGACTTCCGGGGGCTGCCGCCCGAGTCCTTCGACGGGCATGGCAACTACACGTTCGGCGTCACCGAACAGCTCATCTTCCCCGAGATCAACTACGACCGCATCGACACCGTGCGGGGCATGGACATCACCATCTGCACCACCGCCCGCACCGACGACGAGGCCAGGGCCCTGTTGCGGGCCTTCGGCTTTCCGTTCCGCACCGGGGAGCAGATCCCCGGCCTGATCGAGACCCCCAAGAAGCGTTCCCGCCGGCCCGTCCGCGGCCGTCGGTAGCAGGAGGAGCATTGGCCAAGAAGGCACTGATCCAGAAGCAGCAGCGCAAGCCCAAGTTCCGGGTGCGGGCCTACACCCGCTGCCGGCGCTGCGGCCGTCCGCGCGCGGTCTACCGCCACTTCGGGCTGTGCCGGATCTGCCTTCGGGAGATGGTCCACGCCGGCGAAGTACCGGGCGTCACGAAGGCCAGCTGGTGAGGGGGTGAGCCGATGACGATGACCGACCCCATCGCCGACATGCTCACCCGCATCCGCAACGGCAACGTGGCGATGCACGACACGGTGCGCATGCCCTCGTCGAAGCTGAAGGAGTCCCTGGCCGGCATCCTGGCGCGCGAGGGCTACATCGACGGCTTTGCCGTGGCCGACGACCCCGGCCGCCCCGGCCGCACGCTCGAGATCAAGATGAAGTACTCGCCCGAGCGCGTCCGGACGATCTCGGGCATCCGCCGCGTCTCCAAGCCCGGCCTGCGCGTGTACACCAAGGCCGACCGCTTGCCTCGCGTTCTCGGCGGTCTCGGCGTGGCCGTGCTGTCGACGAGCCAAGGCCTGATGACCGACCGCGAAGCGCGGGAGCGCCGTGTAGGCGGCGAAGTCCTCTGTTACGTCTGGTAGTGGAATGAAACATGTCTCGAATCGGTAAGGCACCCATCTCCGTTCCGTCCGGCGTCGACGTCAACGTCGCCGGCAACGAGGTGACGGTAAAGGGCCCCAAGGGCACGCTGTTCCGTCGCCTCCCGGCCGACATCACCGTGCGCCAGGACGGCGCTCAGATCCTGGTCGAACGGCCCGACGACGAACGCCAGCACCGGGCCCTGCACGGGCTCACCCGCTCGCTTGTCAACAACATGGTCGTGGGCGTCACCGACGGCTTCCAGAAGGACCTCGAGATCGTCGGCGTGGGCTACCGCGCCACCGCCCAGGGCCCGAACCGCCTGGAGCTCGCCCTGGGCTTCAGTCACCCCGTCACCATCGAGGCACCCGAAGGGGTGACCTTCGAGGTGCCGCAGCCGACGCGCATCACCGTGCGGGGCATCGACAAGGAGATCGTCGGCCAGGTGGCGGCCAACATCCGCAAGGTGCGCAAGCCCGAGCCGTACAAGGGCAAGGGCGTGCGGTACGCGGGCGAGGTCGTCCAGCGCAAGGCCGGAAAGGCAGCGAAGTAATGCCGGCCAAGGACAAGCAGCTCGCACGGCAGCGGCGCCACCGCCGGGTACGCAAGCGAGTCACGGGAACGCCGGAGCGCCCGCGTCTCGCCGTGTACCGGTCCAACAAGCACATCAGCGTCCAGGTCATCGACGACGGGGGCGGACGCACGCTGGCTGCCGCCAGCACGGTCGAGTCCGCCCTCCGCCCGTCGGGTGGCGGCAACAAGAACGCGGCTGCCGCGGTCGGCCGCCTGATCGCCGAGCGGGCCAAGGCCGCAGGCGTCGAGCGCGTCGTCTTCGACCGGGGCGGCTTCATCTACCACGGCCGGGTCGCAGCCCTCGCCGACGCAGCCAGGGAGGCCGGACTTGAGTTCTAACGAGCGAAGCAATCGCAGCGGTGACGGCTACGAGGAGCGGGTCATCACCATCAACAGGGTCGCCAAGGTCGTCAAGGGCGGCCGCCGGTTCTCCTTCACCGCGCTCGTCGCCGTCGGCGACGGCAGCGGCCGGGTCGGCCTGGGCTACGGCAAGGCCAAGGAGGTGCCGTCGGCCATCCAGAAGGGCATCGAGGAGGCCAAGAAGAACCTCTTCGCCGTCCCGTTGGCCGGCTCGACGATCACCCACCCGATCCTCGGCGAACGGGGCGCCGGCCGGGTGCTGTTGAAGCCGGCCGCTCCCGGCACCGGGGTCATCGCCGGCGGCGCCGCCCGCGCCATCCTCGAGGCCGCTGGCATCCACGACATCCTGGCCAAGTCGCTGGGGTCGACCAACAGCATCAACGTGGCGCACGCCACGATCGCCGGTCTCAAGGGCCTGAAGCGGCCCGACGAGGTCGCCCGGCTCAGGGGCAAGTCGCCCGAGGAGGTGACGCCTGCGGGCGTCCTGCGCGCCTACCAGGAGACCGAGCGGACACGCCAGGCGCCCGCCGTGGAGGCGACCAATGGCTGACCTCAAGGTCACCCAGGTGCGCTCCGGGATCGGCACCAAGCCCAAGCACCGGGGGACGCTGCGCGCCCTCGGGCTCGGCCGCATCGGCAAGAGCAACGTGCTGCCGGACCGGCCCGAGATCCGCGGGATGATCGCGCGCGTGCCCCACCTCATCGCCGTCGAGGAGCTACAGGGACAATGAAGCTGCACGATCTGAAGCCGCCCGCAGGATCGACGCGCCCCAAGCGCCGCGTCGGCCGCGGCATCGCCGGCAAAGGCGGCAAGACCGCCGGTCGCGGCATGAAGGGCCAAGCCGCCCGCGGCACGGTGCCCGTCGGATTCGAGGGCGGACAGATGCCGCTGTCCCGGCGGGTACCGAAGCTGAAGGGATTCAAGAACCCCTTCCGCGTCGAGTACGCCGTCGTCAACCTCGATGCCATCCAGAACTTCGAGGGCGACGACATCGACCCCGACGCCTTGCGGGCCAAGGGGCTCGTGCACAAGCACGGTCTGGTGAAGGTTCTCGGCCGGGGCGATCTCAACCGCGCCGTACGAGTGAAGGCGCACGCCTTCTCCAAGACGGCCGAGCAGGCGATCACCGCCGCAGGCGGTAGCGTTCAGGTCCTTCCGCCTCCGTTCGGCCATGGTCGCCCGGCGGCCAAGGGCAACGCTCTCACCAACCGCTAGCAGCAGGAGCCCAGCCGGTGCTTTCCAGCTTCCGGAACATGTTCCGGATTCCCGACCTCCGGAACAAGATCCTGTTCACGCTGTTCATGATCGCCCTGTACCGGCTGGGGGCGAACGTCACAGTTCCGGGGATCGACTTCAACGCCGTTCAGAAGCTGCAGAACGAGGCCAAGGCGGGCGGTGTCCTCAGCTTCCTGAACCTGTTCTCGGGCGGCGCCCTCACCCAGATGGCGGTCTTCGCCCTGGGGATCATGCCGTACATCACCAGCTCGATCATCATGCAGCTGCTCGCTGTGGTGATCCCCAAGATCGAGCAGTGGCAGCAGCAGGGTGCCGTCGGCCAGAAGAAGATCACGCAGTGGACCCGCTACATGACGGTCGCCCTGGCGCTCCTGCAGGCGACCGGCCTCGTGTACCAGTTCCACAAGGGCCAGCTGGGCCGCGTCGGCAACGTCAACATCGACCTGATCCCCCACTTCACGGTCCCCCGAGTGGCGCTGGTCGTGCTGACGATCACGGCGGGGACGGCCATCGTCATGTGGATGGGCGAGCTGATCACCCAGCGGGGGATCGGCAACGGGATGTCCATCCTGATCTTCACCAACGTGGTCAGCCGAATGCCCGCTCAGCTGGCCAGCGTGCGCGCCCAGGCGGGCTGGTTCACGTTCGGCCTGGTGTGCGTCCTCGGACTGATGATGATCGTCGCCATCGTCTTCGTCGAACAGGGGCAGCGCCGGATCCCGGTCCAATTCGCCAAACGCGTGGTGGGCCGCCGCATGTACGGCGGCCAGTCGACCTACATACCGCTGAAGGTCAACCAGGCCGGCGTGATCCCCATCATCTTCGCCAGCTCGGTCCTGTACTTCCCGGTGATGCTGTCGAGCGTCCTCCAGCGGTGGAAGTTCATCTACAACTTCGTGAACGCCCACCTGGTTTCGCCGAGCGATCCGCTGTACATCGCCATCTACGGCGTCCTGATCATCTTCTTCACGTACTTCTACACAGCCATCACGTTCGACCCGCACCAGCAGGCCGACATCATCCGCAAGCAGGGCGGCTTCATCCCGGGCATCAGGCCCGGGCCGCCGACCGAGCGGTACCTCGGTCAGATCCTCAATCGCATCACGCTGCCCGGCTCGCTGTTCCTCGCCGCCATCGCCATCCTCCCCGAGATCGCGCTGGCAGTGAAGAACCTGAACTCCTTCCCGTTCGGAGGTACCACGATCCTGATCGCGGTCGGTGTCGCCCTCGAGACGATGAAGCAGATCGACAGCCAGCTGATGATGAGGAACTACGAAGGTTTTCTGAAGTAGCTCGCTCGTGGTTCCCGGTACGAGGCTCCTCATCCTCGGCAAGCAAGGCGCCGGAAAGGGCACCCAAGCCGTCCGGCTTGCTCGCCACTACGCCATCCCCCACATCTCCACGGGGGACATGTTCCGGGCAGCGGTGCGCTCGGGCTCCGAGTTCGGCAGGAAGGCGCGGAAGTTCATGGACGCCGGCGAGCTGGTGCCTGACGACGTGGTCATCGGCCTCGTCCAGGAACGGCTCCGTGAGAACGACGCTCGCTACCGCGGTTTCATCCTCGACGGCTTCCCCCGCACCGTGCTCCAGGCCGAGGCCCTCGACGACATGCTCCCCGACCCGGGCATCGAGCTGGTCCTCGACCTCGAGGTCCCCACCGACATCGTCTTGAGGCGTCTGGCGTCCCGCCGAGTCTGCGTCGAGTGCGGCACCAACTACAGCCTGGAGAACCCACCCACCGACCCCGAGACCTGCGACGTCTGCGGCGGCAAGGTTGTCCAGCGGGAGGACGACACGGTGAGCGCCATCCGCCGCCGCCTCGAGCTCTACGAGGAACAGACGGCGCCGCTGATCGCTTGGTACATGAAGAAGGACAAGCTGGTGACGGTCGATGGCGTCGGCCACCCCGACAAGGTCAACGAACGTCTGATCCGGGCCATCGACCGTCGCCTCAGACGAGGCGTCGAGGCGTAGACGATGCGCAGGAGCAAGGAAGAGATCGCCAAGATGCGGAAGGCGGGCCGCGTCGTGGCCGAGATGCACGAGAAGTGCATAGCCGCGGCCAAGCCCGGGGTCACCACCCTCGAGCTCGACAAGGTCGCCCGGGAGGTGCTCGAGCGGCGGGGCGCCCGATCGAACTTCCTCAACTACCACGGCTTCCCTGCGGTGATCTGCACCTCGCCCAACGACGTCATCGTCCACGGCATCCCCGGCGACTACATCCTCGACGAGGGAGACATCCTGTCCCTCGACTGCGGGGCGATCATCGAGGGCTACCACGGCGACGCGGCGGTGACTATCCCCATCGGCCCGGTCACCGAGGACGCGGCCCGCCTGATGAAGACCACCGAGGAGAGCCTCTACGCTGGGATCGAACAGATCCGGGACGGCCACCGCCTCACCGACATCGGCCACGCCGTCCAGACCGTCGCCGAGGCGGCCGGGTTCTCTGTCGTCCGGGAATACGTGGGTCACGGGATCGGCACGGCCATGCACGAGGAGCCCCAGATCGCCAACTACGGCCCCGCAGGCCACGGCATCAAGATCCGGGTGGGGCACGTGTTCGCGGTGGAGCCGATGGTGAACATGGGCGGCCCGGGCACGGTGCTCATGGACGACGGTTGGACGGTCAAGACGGCCGACGGCAGCCTCTCAGCCCACTTCGAACACACCATCGCCGTCACCGACGACGGCCCCGAGGTGCTTACCGTTCCCGGCTGAGCTACCATGAAGGGTTCCCTGGGAGGGCTGGCGCCTCAGGCGCGCCCTTCTGTCGTTACTGAGGAGGCTCCAGATCCCAAAGCCTAAGGAAGACGCGATCGTGCTCGAGGGCACCGTGGTCGAGCCGCTGCCCAACGCCATGTTCCGGGTCCAGCTGGAAAACGGGCACAAGGTGCTCGCCCACATCTCCGGGAAGATGCGCATGCACTACATCCGGATCCTGCCCGGTGATCGCGTCCAGGTGGAGCTGACCCCCTACGACCTCAGCCGAGGCCGGATCACCTACCGCTACAAGTAGGAAGTCATGAAGGTACGACCGAGCGTCAAGAAGATGTGTGAGAAGTGCAAGGTGATCCGCCGCCACGGGCGCGTCCAGGTCATCTGCAGCAATCCCCGACACAAGCAGAGGCAGGGCTAGATGGCTCGAATCTCCGGCGTCGACATCCCGCGCGAGAAGCGCCTCGAGGTGTCGCTGACCTACATCTTCGGGATCGGCCGGACGACGGCGCAGCAGATCTCCGAGGCCACGGGCATCGACGGCAGCACCCGGGTGCGCGACCTCACCGACGAGGAGGTCGCCCGCCTTCGCAGCTTCATCGACCAGAACTACAAGGTCGAGGGCGACCTGCGGCGCGACGTCCAGCAGGACATCAAGCGCAAGATCGAGATCAACTGCTACCAGGGCATCCGCCATCGGCGCGGCCTCCCGATCCACGGCCAGCGCACCCATACCAACGCCCGCACCCGCAAGGGCCCCAAGAAGACGGTGGCCGGCAAGAAGAAGGTCAGGAAGTAGTGGCAAAGCCGAAGCCTGGAGGCCGTCGACCGAGGCGCCGTGAGCGCAAGAACGTCGCCTACGGCGTCGCCCACATCAAGAGCTCGTTCAACAACACGATCGTCTCGATCACCGACATGGAGGGCAACGTCCTCGCCTGGGCGTCGGCCGGCAACGTCGGGTTCAAAGGCTCGCGCAAGTCGACACCGTTCGCCGCTCAGCTGGCCGCCGAGCAGTGCGCCCGGCGGGCGATGGAGCACGGCGTGCGCAAGGTCGACGTGCTCGTGAAGGGTCCCGGCTCGGGCCGTGAGACCGCCATCCGGTCGCTGCAGAACACCGGCATCGAAGTCTCGGGCATCAAGGACGTGACACCGATGCCGCACAACGGCGTTCGACCGCCGAAGCGTCGGAGGGTCTGATGTTTCACCTCGCAAGCGGAGCTTGCTCGGCGAGCTTCAAAGGAGCTCGGTCGTCGGGCGCCTCTACGGCTGCCAGCCCGAGAAAGACGGTGCGGAGGGCGATCCGGCTTTGCCGGACGCCCGGAGCTCCGTTTTGGCTCGGCCGAACGGAGCGCGGCGGAGTGAGGTCGAACTAATGGCTCGCTACACCGGACCCGTCTGCCGCCTTTGCCGGCGAGAGAAGATGAAGCTCTTCCTGAAGGGCCCCAAGTGCGACACCATGAAGTGTCCCATCGAGCGGCGGCCGTATCCGCCGGGCGAGCAGGGCCGGGGCCGCATCCGGGAGTCCGAGTACCTGCTCCAGCTCCGTGAGAAGCAGAAGGCCCGTCGCATCTACGGCGTGCTGGAGAAGCAGTTCCACAACCTGTACGAGGAGGCCGACCGCCAGCAGGGCATCACCGGCGAGAACCTCCTGCGCATGCTCGAGCAGCGCCTCGACAACGTCGTCTTCCGGGCCGGCTGGGGCGCCAGCCGCAACCAGGCCCGACAGTTCGTGCGCCACGGCCACGTCAACGTCAACGGCCGCCGGGTCACCATCCCCAGCTACCAGGTGCGCAAGGGCGACGTCGTCGAGCTGCGCGACAAGGCCAAGGGCATGATCGTCATCCGCCACAACCTCGACACGCTCGACCGCATGACGCCGCCGTGGCTGGAGAAGGACGGCGACTTCAAGGTCACCGTCTACGACCTGCCGCTGCGTGAGCACATCGACGTGCCCGTACGCGAGTCGCTCATCGTCGAGCTCTATAGCAAGTAGGAGCACCCATGCTGATCATCCAGCGCCCCACCGTCGAGCCGCTGGGGGAGAGCGAGGAGAACCGTCAGCGGTTCGCCATCAGCCCCCTCGAGCCGGGCTTCGGCCACACCCTCGGCAACTCGCTACGCCGCACCCTGCTGTCGTCGATCCCCGGCGCGGCCGTGACGCAGCTGCGCTTCGACGACTCCCTGCACGAGTTCGCCACTATCCCCGGCGTCAAGGAAGACGTCACCGACATCATCCTCAACCTCAAGGACCTCGTGCTCCGCGTCTACACGGACGAGGCCGTCACGCTGCGGCTCGACGCTCGTGGGCCGGCTGACGTCACCGCCGGCGACATCCAGGAGCACGCCGACGTCGAGGTCCTGAACCCCGACCTCCACATCGCCTCGCTGAACTCCAAGGGTCGCCTCGCCCTCGACATCACCGTCGAGAAGGGCCGCGGCTACGTGTCGGCCGAGCGCAACAAGCGGTCGACGACCATCGGCGTGATCCCCATCGACTCGATCTTCTCCCCCGTGCGTCGGGTGGCGTTCAACGTCGAGCCGACGCGTGTGGAGCAGGCGACCAACTACGACCGTCTCACGCTCGACATCGAGACCGACGGCTCGATCTCGCCGCAGGAGGCGCTGGCCTCGGCGGGCGACACCCTGCGTTCGCTGGTCGCGCTGGTCGCCGACATGAGCGAGGCGCCCCAGGGCCTCGAGCTGGGCGACGTCGGGTCGGCGACGAGCGGGTCGCCCGACCTGGATCTCCCGATCGAGGAGCTCGACCTCTCCGAGCGGCCCCGCAACTGCCTCAAGCGGGCCCAGGTCAACACGATCGGCGAGCTCGTCGAGCGCACAGAGGACGACCTGTTGGCCATCACGAACTTCGGTCAGAAGTCGCTCGACGAAGTCATCCAGAAGCTCGACGAGCGGGGCCTGTCCCTGCGCGTCAAGGAGGGCTAGGAGCGGTCATGCCCGGCACGCCGCGCAAGTCCCGCCGTTTCGGCGGCGACGCCGCTCACCAGAAGCTGATGATGGGGAACATGGTCGCGTCGCTGATTGCCGCCGAGGGCATCGTCACCACCGAAGCCAAGGCCAAGGCCCTCCGCCCCATCGCCGAGCGCATGGTCACCAAGGCCAAGAAGGGCGGGGTCGCCCGCCAGCGCGACGTGGTGGCGTTCATCGGCGACAAGGACATGGCCCACAAGCTGTTTGTCGAGATCGCCCCTCGGTACGACGACCGCCAGGGCGGCTACACGCGGATCCTGAAGCTCGGCCCCCGCCACGGCGACAACGCGCCGATGGCGCGCATCGAATTCGTCTAGCGCCATGACGCTGTTCGACGACGCCGAGGCGTCGTCGATCGAGTATCCCGTGCGGGTTCGGATGACCGTCGCCTACGACGGCACCGGCTTCCACGGGTTCGCCGCCCATCCGGGCGTGAAGACGATCGGTGGGACGCTGGCCGCCGCGATGACCAAGGTGCTCGGCTATCCGGTCGAGCTGACGTGCGCAGGGCGTACGGACAAGGGCGTGCACGCCTGGGGCCAGGTGGTCAGCTTCGACGCCGAGGAGTTCGGTCTCGACCTCGAAGGGCTGCAGAAGTCGCTGAACCGCATGCTCGGGCCGGCCATCGTCGTGCGCGACGCCGCCAAGGTGCACTCCGCGTTCGACGCCCGCCGGTCCGCCCTCGCCCGCCGCTACCGGTACACGGTCCTCAACCGGCCGGTGCCCGACCCCTTCCTCGCCCGTACCGCCTGGCACGTCACCGTCCCGCTCGACATGCGCGCCATGACGTTGGCGTGCGACCCCGTGATCGGCGAACACGACTTTTCCTCGTTCTGTCGCCTGCCCGAGCCCGACGTCTCACTCGTGCGCAAGGTGCACGACGCCCGCTGGGTCGACCTCGGCGACGGCCGCCTCCGCTTCGACATCGAGGCCAGCGCCTTCTGCCACCAGATGGTGCGGTCACTCGTCGGCACCATGGTCGACATCGGCCGTGGCAGGAAGAAGGCCGGCGAGATGGCCGGCATCATCGCCGCCAAGGACCGCCACGCCGCCGGCCAGCCCGCCCCGCCCCACGGGCTCTGCCTGTGGGAGGTCGTCTATTAGCCGGGTAGTGCGCTCCGCGTCAGTCGATGTCGGGGTTGCTGATGTCGAGGAACTGCATGTCGCCGGCCATGTGGGACATGTACTCGCCCATCATGGGGTCCTCGGCCATCTTCGGTTCGTTCTTGCGGGCCTCGGCCTCGGACGTGAAGTAGGCGACGCTGATGAAGCTGCCGTCCGCCTGCCAGACGTCCAGGCCGCCGATGATGTCCGGACGCAGCTCCTTCAGACGGCCTTCGTGGTCCTTGCCCCACTTGCGGAAGGCGGCGGGGTCGTTCACCTTGCCCTTCATGACCTGGACGAAGCCGGCGTCGTTGGAGCCGCCCTCGAAGAGCACCTCGGTGTCGGACGACTCGACGAAGGAGACCGGACCGTCGTACCCCTTCTCCGTCTCGCTCCACCAGGCGCCCTGCTCGGGACGCTCGCTGTTGGCTCGGGCGTCGGCCTCGGACTCGAAGCGGACGATGTCGATGCGGGTGCCGTCGGCCGTGACCCCGCCGGTGTGGCCGAGGTATCCCTTGGCACCCGGCCTCAGTTCCTTCTGCCAGCGCTCCCCTTGGCGCTTCAAGAGATCCGGGTCCTTGGCCTTGCCCTCGATGACCTGCACGAACATGGCGCGCCCCCTTTTTCGAGCTCGGGACCGTCAGGCTACAATCGATCAGTCCGCCACGCTTCGGAGAAGGGCACGCGTGCGTACGTTCTCACCTAAACCAGCCGACATCCAGCGCGCCTGGCACGTCGTCGACGCCGACGGGCTCGTCCTCGGCCGCATGGCCACCGAGGTGGCCCGGATTCTGCGCGGCAAGCACAAGGCGACGTTCGCCCGCCATGTCGACACCGGCGACCACGTCATCGTGGTGAACGCAGCCAAGGTCGTCGTGACGTCGGACAAGGCGAACAAGAAGATCCAGTACCGCCACTCCGGGTACCCCGGCGGGTTGAAGTCCGAGCGCTACGCCGACGTGCTGGCCAACAAGCCCCAGGAAGCGGTGCGCAAGGCCGTCAAGGGCATGCTGCCGAAGGGTCCGCTCGGCCGGCAGATGCTGCGCAAGCTCAAGGTGTACGCCGGCCCCCAGCACCCGCACCTCGCCCAGTCGCCGCAGGTGCTCGAGATCCCCGGCGCACGGGTGAAGGAGTAGCGAGTTCGTGCCCAAGCCTCTCGTCCAGACCACCGGCCGCCGCAAGCAGGCCGTGGCCCGCGTCCGCATCCGTCCCGGCAGCGGCAAGATCGTCGTCAACGGCCGACCCATCGAGGACTACTTCCCGTCCGAGACGCACCGGATGGTCCTCAGCGAGCCGCTCACGACGACCAACACCAACGAGGTCTACGACGTCGACGCCACCATCTTCGGCGGCGGTGTCTCCGGGCAGGCAGGCGCCCTTCGCCTGGGCATCGCCCGCGCCCTGGTCGACCTCGATCCCGAGGTCCGCGTCACCTTGAAGCGAGCCGGCCTCCTCACTCGCGACGCCCGTGAGAAGGAGAGCAAGAAGTACGGCCTGAAGAAGGCCCGCAAGGCTCCGCAGTACTCCAAGCGCTAAAGACTTCGGCATCCGCGTCTTATGACGTTGAAGTTCGGGACCGACGGCGTTCGCGGCGCTGCCAACGTCGAACTGACGCCTGAACTCGTGCGCGCTCTGGGGCGGGCGGCGGCCCGTGTGCTCCGGGGCCCCTTCGTCGTCGGGCGGGATACGCGTCTGTCCGGTCCCATGCTCGAGGGGGCACTGGCGTCGGGCCTGGCGTCTGAGGGGGTGGACGTCACGCTGCTGGGGGTCGTGCCGACCCCCGCGGTCGCGAGGCGATCCGCAGCAGATGGCGTACCCGGCGCGGTCATCTCCGCCTCGCACAACCCCTTCGTCGACAACGGCATCAAGTTCTTCGCTTCGGGCGGCCGCAAGCTCGACGACGACACCGAAGACAAGCTGGAACTCGAACTCGAGCGGGTGCTGAACGACGGAGCACTCTCGTCGACGACCGGCACAGTGGCGCGACAGGCGGATGACGACCGCTACGGCGAAGCCTTGGTCCGCATGCTGGACGGGCGCACCCTCGACGGCGTTCATGTCGTCGTCGACTGCGCCAATGGCGCGGCGTCAAGGGTGGCGCCTGAGGTCCTCACGGCGCTCGGGGCGCGCGTCGACATCCTCAACGCCGAGCCCGACGGCACGAACATCAACGACGGGTGCGGCTCGACCCACCCCGAGGATCTGCAGAAGACGGTCGTCGAGCGCGGCGCTGACGCCGGGCTGGCACTCGACGGCGACGCCGATCGCGTGCTGGCCGTGGACCATCGCGGCGAGCTCGTGGACGGCGACGAGATCATCGCCATCTGCGCGCTCGACATGCGCGAGCGGGGACGCCTCGAGGACGACACCGTTGCGGTGACGGTCATGGCCAACCTCGGGTTTCGTCAGGCGATGGAACGCAACGGCGTCCGGGTCGTGGAGACCGCGGTCGGCGACCGCTACGTCCTCGAAGCGCTCGAGGAGGGCGGGTGGTCGCTCGGAGGCGAACAGTCGGGCCACGTCATCTTCCGCGACCTGGCGACGACCGGCGACGGCCTCCTGACCGGCATCCAGCTGCTGGACGTGGTCGTTCGGACCGGCAAACCGCTCGTGGAGCTGGCGTCGGTGATGACCCGCCTGCCCCAGGTGCTCCGCAACGTCCGTGTCGCCGACCGCGCTGCGCTCGACGGCGCCGAGGTGTTCTGGGCCGAGGTCCGGGCCGTCGAGGACGAGCTGCACACGACCGGGCGGGTGCTGGTTCGTCCCAGCGGGACGGAACCCCTTGTCCGTGTCATGGTCGAGGCCCCCACCGTCGACGTCGCCGAGGCCGCCGCCGGGCGCCTGTGCGGCGCCCTCGCGGCGGCCTTGGGCACCCCCAACCCGTAGCCTCTACCGGTATGTGCGGCATCATCGCCGTCCTGGCCCGGCCGTCGTCCCGGCCGGTTCCGGCGCCGGAATGGCTCGTCGACCGCGTGTCGGCCGCGGCTGCGTCGATGCCCGATGAGGGCCACGACGGCTTGGCCCAGCGCCTCGCCGGCGTGGCGGCCGGCCTCGAGGAGGTCGACGTCGCCCTCCGGGGGACGTCCGGCGTCCGGGCCGTGCTCGAGACGCCAACCGTGGCCGTCGAGATCGGCGTCGCCGTTGCCAAGATCGAGGAGGGGTTGGAGCGACTCGAGCAGTGGGCCGATTCGGTCCGCTGCCCGTTGGTCGGCGAGGAGCTCGAGGCCTTCAACCGAGCGCTGATCCGAGTGAAGGATGCGGCTTGGGCGGTCTCCCGTGACAGGCTCCGTACGGCCGACGCCGTGGCCGATCTGGCCGGACGCGATCCGAGTGCAGCGGCGGTCGACGCCTTCTACGCCGTGCAGATCGCCCTCTCGGGCATCGACCGCCTGGAGGTGCGAGGCCGCGACTCCGCCGGGATTCACATCTTCGTCCGGGACCACGGGCTCGACGTCGGCGCGCTGGCACCCAGCAGGCGACTGCACGACCCGCTGTTCACGTCGATGGCGGTGCGCACGCCCGAGGGCCATCTGTCCTTCGTCTACAAGGCGGCAGCCGAGATCGGCGAGCTGGGCGACAACACACGCGCTCTTCGCAACGCCATCCGCGCCGACGAGCTCCTGCACCTCGCCCTTGCAGTCGACCACGCCCGCGTCACCGTGCTGGGGCACACGCGGTGGGCGAGCGTCGGCATCATCTCGGAGGCCAACGCCCACCCCGTCAACCAGGAGGAGAACTCGCGGGACGGCCGGTCGTACGTCACCGCCGCCCTCAATGGAGACGTCGACAACTTCGCCGAGCTCGAGGAGCGGTGGGGCCTCGACATCGCCCCTGCGATCACCACCGACGCCAAGGTCATCCCGGTGCTCGTGTCGCGCCAGATCGACGACGGCCTCGACCCGGCTGAGGCCTTCCGGCGGACGGTGTCGGCGTTCAACGGCTCGGTCGCCATCGCCGCCCAGATCGCCAGCCGGCCTGACCAGCTGCTCCTGGCTCTGCGGGGGAGTGGGCAGTCGTTGAACGTGGGTCTGGCCGAGGACGCATACGTCGTCGCCAGTGAGCCGTACGGGTTGGTCGAGGTCACCCCGACGTACCTGCGCATGGACGGCGAGACCGCATCACCGTCGGGGACGCGCGGCCAGGTCGTTGTCCTCGATGGCTCGAAGGCGGGCTCGCTCTCCGGCATATCGCGAGTCGCCTACGACGGCGCGCAGCTGCCGGTCAGCGACGCCGACCTCTCCCACGCGACCGTCACGACGCGCGACATCGACCGCGGTGCCTTTCCGCACTTCCTGCTCAAGGAGCTCACCGAGTCGCCGCTGTCGTTCCGCAAGACCCTGCGGGGCCGCATCGAGGACCGCGGCGGGCTGCTGCGCGCCTCCCTCGGCGCCGATGCGGTACCGGAGTCCCTCAGCAGCGGTCTGGGCGACCGCCGCATCAGGCGCATCGTCGTCATCGGCCAGGGCACAGCTGCCGTCGCCGGACAGGGCGTCGCCGCCTTCCTGACGGCGGCGCTGCAGGGCGCGCCCGTCACGATCGCTGCCGTTCCCGCCACCGAGCTCTCCGGGTTCGAGCTCGACGACGACATGTCCGACACCGCCGTCGTCGCTGTCAGCCAGTCGGGCACCACGACCGACACCAACCGCACCGTCGACCTCGTGCGCAGCCGGGGCGCCCTCGTCGTCGCCATCGTCAACAGGCGCAACAGCGACCTGGTCGAGAAGTCGCACGGCGTGATCTACACGTCCGACGGGCGTGACGTCGAGATGAGCGTCCCGTCGACCAAGGCGTTCTACGCCCAGGTGGCCGCAGGGGCACTCCTCGCCCTTCGCCTGGCCGAGGACTGTGGCGTGGACCCGGCGTGGCGGTCCGAGCTTCTGGCGGGTCTGCAGCGCCTGCCCGACGCCATGGAGAAGGTCCTCGCCCGCCGCGACGAGCTGGCGCACGCCGCCCAGCTCTACGCGCCCACGCGGCGGCACTGGGCCGTGGTCGGCAACGGACCCAATCGGGTGGCGGCGGCCGAGGTCCGCATCAAGCTCTCCGAGCTGTGTTACAAGTCGATCGCCTGCGATACCACCGAAGACAAGAAGCACATCGACCTCTCGGCCGAGCCCCTCATCTTCGTGTGCGCGGCCGGCGTCACCGGCGCCAACGCCGAGGACGTCGCCAAGGAGCTCGCCATCTACCGCGCCCACAAGGCCGCCCCCATCGTCGTCGGCACAGAAGGCGAGGCCTTTCCGGCCGCCCTGGCCACCATCGCAGTGCCCCCGGCGCCGCCGGCGCTCGCCTTCGTGCTCTCCGCCATGGCCGGCCACCTGTTCGGCTACGAGGCGGCTCTGGCGATCGACGCCCAGGCCCGCCCGCTCCGCGAGGCACGCGCTGCCATCGAGAACGCCGTGTCAATCGAGGCCGACGCGGACGCGACGCTCGAACGGGTGCGGGCGCAGCTGCAGCCGATCACCGCCCGCTTCCTCGACGACCTGCGGGCCGGGAGCTACGACGGCACGCTCGAGGCGAGCACGGCGTCGCGCCTCGCCGCTCTTCTGCGCTACGCCATCGGCGTCATTCCCCTCGACGCCTACCAGCTCGACTACGGCAAGGTGGGCACGCCGAGCGTCCTGCTCGAAGATCTCACGCAGGCGCTGACGAGCGGGATCGAGGAGCTGACCCGGCCCATCGACGCCATCAAGCACCAGGCCAAGACGGTGACCGTCGGGATCTCGCGCTCCGAGGACGCTCTCCTGGGCGTGCCCTTGGTCAAGGAGCTGCTCGCTGCCGGCGCCGGCCGCGACCGTCTCAGCTACCGCGCCCTGCGCACGCTGGCCGCCCTCGACCCAGCTGTCGCCGAGGTCAGTGGCTACACCAGGTACCGCATCGAGGGTCCTGTCGACGGCGAGGCGACCGTCGCGGTCATCGACAAGGGCGGGATCGCCGCCGCCATTCCGTCGCGGGCCGAGCGGGATCCGCGCCTCCGTGGCACCAAGCGCCAGGTCGCCCGCAACCAGGAGGTCACCGTCGCACGCGGCCGCAGTGACGGGCGCACGTTCATCCTCGTTCCTGAGACGAAGGACAACCAGACCACCGAGCTGACGCTGCTGCACGTACGTTTCCACGACCGTCTCGATCCCGCCGTCGTGGCCGGCGTGCTGCAGGGCTACCGCGGCCGCTACGCCATCCTGCGCGACGCCGTCACCGAGACCGAGCCCGCCTTCCGGGAGGACGTCCTCGGTCAGATTCCCGTGGTCGACCTCCTCGAGCAGCCCATCCACCTCCTCGCCGACACGTGGAGGACGCAGTCCTGACCGGCATCGGCATCGATGCCGTCGAGGTCGACCGGTTCCGGCGTGTCATCGGGCGCACGCCCGGCGTCGTCCGGCGGCTGTTCACCGACGGAGAGCGCGCCGCAGGGGCGCGTCGGCGTGATCCCGCCGAGCGTCTGGCCGCGCGGTTCGCGGCCAAGGAGGCGGTCATGAAGGCCCTCGGCGTGGGGTTGGGCGCCTTCCGGTTCCACGACGTCGAGGTCGTGAACGCGGCGTCGGGCAAGCCCGGCCTCGTCCTGCGTGGCGAGGCGGCGGCGCTGGCGGCCGATCGCGGCGTCCGGGGGTGGGAGCTCTCGCTGACCCACACCGGCAAGACGGCGCACGCGGTCGCCGTGGCACTCTGACATCGTGATTCCGGTCGTCACTCCCGAGGAGATGCGCGCGGTCGACGCCGCTGCCCCCGAGCCCACCGACGTGCTGGTCCACCGCGCCGGCGGCTTCGTCGCCCGAGCCGCTTTCGACATGCTGGGCGGCGCCTACGGGCGCCGCGTGGTCGTCGTGGCCGGCAAGGGCAACAACGGAGCCGACGGCCGTGATGCAGCAGCCCGCCTCGGGCGCAAGGGCGTACGCGTGCAGGTGATCGACGCGCCCGACGCGCCCGACCGTCTGCCCCGTTCGGACCTGGTCATCGATGCGGCCTACGGAACCGGGTTCCACGGCGACTACAACGCTCCCGACCCCGCAGGGGCCCCGGTCCTCGCCGTCGACATCCCCTCGGGTGTGAACGGGCTCACCGGCGAGGCGGCCGAGGGCGCGGTACGCGCCGACCGCACGGTCACCTTCGCCGCCCTCAAGCCGGGCCTGCTGCTGGGCGAGGGCTGGAAGCGTTCCGGCGTCGTCGACATCGCCGACATCGGGCTCGACGCCTCGTCGGCGCGCGCCCACCTCGTCGAGCGAAGCGACGTCGCCACCTGGCTTCCCCGTCGCGACCGCGACAGCCACAAGTGGAAGAGCGCCCTGTGGGTGGCGGCGGGATCGCCGGGGATGACCGGCGCCGCCGAGATGTGCAGCCGAGCCGCCCTGCGGGCCGGCGCCGGGCTTGTGCGTCTTGGTATCCCGGGGCTCGACGCGCCGCCCGTTCCCGTCGAGGTCATCGGCCGCCCGCTGCCCCGCGACGGCTGGGCGCCGCGTGTGATCGACGAGCTCGACCGGTTCAAGGCCGTCGTGGTCGGCCCGGGGTTGGGCCGCACCGACGAGCAGCAGGTCGCCATACAAGCGCTCGTTGCCGGCGCACCCACCTCGATGGTGATCGACGCCGACGGCCTGTACGCCTTGGATGACTTTCTGCTTGCCGGCCAGCTCATCGCCGATCGGCCGTCGCCGACCGTTCTCACGCCGCACGATGGCGAGTACGCCCACCTCGCCGGCGAGGCGGTCGGTGCCGACCGGCTGGAGGCGACGCGGCGGCTGGCTACGGCGACGACGGCGACGGTGTTGCTGAAAGGGTCAACGACGGTCGTCGCCGATCCCGATGGCACCATCCTGTTGAGCGCATCGGGCGACGCCCGCCTGGCCACCGCGGGGACCGGCGACGTGCTGTCCGGGGTCATCGGCGCCCTGCTGGCCCAGGGCCTCGACGGCCTGCATGCGGCGGCCGCGGGCGCGTGGGTCCACGGCGCCGCCGCCCACTTAGGCTGGCAGCGCGGGCTGGTGGCGGGGGACCTTCTCGACTTGCTGCCCGCCGTCCTGTCCGCCCTGCAAGAGGAGAGCTGAGGTGCCTCGCGAGACGCCCGTTCGAGACGTCATGACCACCAAGGTGCTGTCGTTCAAGAAGGGCGACAAGGTGCAGGCGGCCGCCGAGGCCATGGCCGCCCGCAGCATCGGCGGGGCGCCTGTCGTCGACGACGACAACCACGTCGTCGGCATGCTCCGCGACGACGACCTCATCGTCTCTGACGTGCGCCTCCACATGCCGACCGTGATCTCGGTGCTCGGCGCCTATCTGGAGCTGCCCTCGCAGGTGAACCGCTTCGACGCAGAGGTCCGCAAGGCTGTCGGCGCCAGCGTCGGCGATGTCATGACGCCCAACCCTGAGACGTGCACACCTGACCAGACGGTCGAAGAGGTCGCCACTGTGTTCCACGAGCACAACGTGTCGCGGCTGCCCGTTGTCGAGAACGGCAAGCTGGTGGGCATCGTGTCCCGCGGCGACATCCTCAAGGAAATCGTCAGGAAGGGCCCCTAGTGACCCGAGTCGGGTCGCCAGCCGGTTGGTGAAGGCGCTGCGCCCGGTCTGGGCCGAGGTCGACCTCGGTGCCGTCCGCCACAACACCTCGCGCTTGGCTGCGCTCGCCCGGCCGGGCACCGTCTGCGCCGTCGTCAAGGCCAACGGCTACGGCCACGGTGCCGTACCGGTGGCCCGGGCCGCGCTGGACGGTGGGGCCCGGTGGCTGGGGGTCGCTCTCGTCGAGGAAGGTGTCGAGCTTCGCGATGCCGGCATCGAGGCGCCCGTGCTCGTCCTGTCCGAGCCGCCGCTGGACGCCATGGAAGAGGTCGTGAGCCGTCGCCTGACGCCGACGATCTACACGGAAGCGGGGGTCGACGCGGCGGCGAAGGCGGTCGCCGATGCGGGCGTCGACGAACGGCTCAGCGTCCACGTCAAGGTCGACACCGGGATGCACCGCGTGGGTGCCGCGCCCGAGGCCGCCCTCGGCCTGGCCGACGCCGTGAACCGCCGACCCGAGCTGCGCCTGGCCGCTCTGTGGACCCATCTGGCCGTCGCCGACGAGCCCGACAACGACTTCACCGATCAGCAGCTCGAGCGGTTCGAGCGGGTGCGCCTGACGCTGCAGCGCCGCGGCGTGCTGCCCGACCTCGTCCACGCCGCCAACTCGGCCGGGCTCATCGCCCATCCGGCCAGCCGGTACAACTTCGTGCGCTGCGGGATCGCGATCTACGGTATCGACCCCGCGCCCGAGCTGGCGGGCCGCGTCGACCTGCGGCCGGCGATGTCGTTGAAGGCGCGGGTGTCCTACGTGAAGGAGTTGCCCCCCGGCGACCGGGTCTCCTACGGCCTGCGCTACACCGTCGACGACCACACGGTCGTGGCTACCGTGCCCATCGGCTACGCCGACGGCGTCACCCGGCGACTGTCAGTCAGCGGTGGCCAGGTCCTCATCGGTGGCCGCCGCCATCCCATCGCCGGAACGGTCACCATGGACCAGCTGATGGTCGACTGCGGGCCGGACGCCGATGTCGCCCCCGGCGACGAGGTCGTCCTCCTCGGCCGCCAGGCCAACGACGAGGTCACGGCCCAGGAGTGGGCCGACCGCCTCGACACCATCGCCTACGAGGTCGTCTGCGGCATCGGCCCCCGCGTTCCGCGTGTCTATCTGTAACGGCGGGCTCGGCCGTGCTCGCCGAAGGGCGAAAACGTGATCACTGATGTGCGCGGCGTTCGGGTTGGCCACTGGACCGACCCGGTCGCTCGTACCGGATGCACGGTCACACTGCTGCCGGCCGGCACGGTGGCGTCGGGTGAAGTGCGGGGCGGCGCGCCGGCGACGCGGGAGTGGGACCTGCTCTCGCCCGAGCGGCGGGTGATGCGTGTCGACGCCGTCGTGCTCAGCGGCGGCTCGGCGTTCGGGCTGGCCGCGGCGGACGGTGTTGTGCGGTTCTGCGAAGAGCGGGGGATGGGCCACGCCACGGCCGCCGGGCCGGTGCCGATCGTCGTGGCCGCCAGCCTGTTCGATCTCATGGTCGGCGACGGCTCCGTCCGGCCCGGGCCCGACGACGGGTACGCGGCCGGTGCGGCCGCTACCGACGGCCTCTTCGACATGGGTGCAGTGGGCGCGGGTACCGGCGCAACCGTCGGCATGTGGCGGGGTGTCGAAGGCGCCCGCCCCGGCGGTGTCGGATCGGCGTCCGTCGTCGTCGGTGACCTGATCGTCGGCGCGCTGGTCGCCGTCAATGCCTACGGCTCGGTGCTCGGGCCCGGCGAGGAAGCGCAGCCCGTCGTCGTGCCGGAACCGACGCCCGCGTTCGCCGGCAACACGACGATCGGGCTGGTCGCGACCAACGCCACGCTCGACAAGGCCGGTTGCCTGTGGGTGGCCCAGGGTGCCCACGACGGCTTGGCGCGAGTGCTCGCGCCGGCCCACACGACCTACGACGGCGACGCCATGGTGGCGGCCGCCACCGGCGACGTCGTGGCCGCCGTCGACACCGTCCGTTCCCTCGGCGCATGGGCCGTGGTGGAGGCGGTCCGGGCGGCCGTGTCCAACTGATTCGTCGCGTCCGCGTCAGGGAAGCCTCAGGTCGGACATGGCTGAGCTCAACCGCTCGGACGGCGCCGAGAGCGGACGAGTCGCCGACGGCGAAGATCTTCCGCCGCTGCGACCCCACGCGCCGCTCAACGTCTTGCACCTGCCGCGTCTTGCGCGGCGGCGTGGCCGTGACGTCGTCTTCGGTGCGTTCGCGTTCGCGTCCAGCCTCGTGTCGATCGCCATCATCGCCGCCATCGCCGGATGGGCGCGTGAGCCACTCGCCTTCCCGGCCCTCGGCCCCACGGCCTTCTTGATCTTCGACCACCCGCGCGCCGAGGCGGCCGCGCCGCGCAACGCCGTCCTCGGGCACGCCCTGGCGATCGCCTTCGGGTATGGAGCGCTGGCCGCCTTCGGACTGCGCCACGCGCCGCCGGCGATCGGGGGCGGGCTGACCGCCCCGCGGATCGGCGCGGTCGCCGTGTCGCTCGGGTTGACGGCGGGGGCGATGGCCTTCTTCCGCATTCCGCATCCTCCGGCGGCGGCGACGACGTTGGTCGTCAGCCTGGGCCTGGTCACCCGGCCGACCGGATTGGTGGCCCTGATGCTCGGCGTGGTCGTGCTGCTTGTCCAGGGTGAGGTGCTCGACCGCCTCGGCGGGCTGGGATACCCACTCTGGCACCCCGCCCGCCACTCGAGAGAGAGCGGCCGACCCCGCCCAGAGCGGCAGGTGTCTGAATAGGGCGGGGGTACGCTTGGTCGGTGCCGACCCTCCTCGAACTCGAGGCGGAGGCGCATGATTGCGTGCGCTGCCCGCTGGCGGAGACGCGCACGCAGGTGGTCTTCGGCGTCGGCAATCCGAATGCCGATCTCATGTTCGTCGGCGAGGCGCCCGGCCAGCAGGAGGATCTGAAGGGTGAGCCATTCGTGGGCCGCGCCGGCAAGCTCCTCGACCAGCTCGTGCTCGAGGAGATGGGCATCACTCGGGACAGCTTCTACATCGCCAACACGTTGATGTGCCGACCTCCCGGCAACCGCGATCCGCGGCCCGAGGAGACCGAATCGTGCCGGCCGTGGCTGGAGCAGAAGATCGAGGTGATCGACCCGAGGGTGATCATCACGCTCGGGAACTTCGCCACCAAGCTGCTGCTCGACACCACCCAGGGGATCACCAAGGTACGGGGCCAGGCCTACCCGTACGGCAAGGCCATGCTCGTCCCGACGTTCCACCCTTCCGCCGCCCTGAAGGGCGGCGGCGCCGACGTCATCGCCAAGATGCGCGCCGACCTCGTGCGGGCCAAGCGAATTCTGGCGGGGACCTCGTGATGCTGACGGCGGGCACCAAGTCGGCCGACGACACCCGGGCTCTGGCCGCCGAGATCGCGGCCGTCGCTCGCCCCGGCGACCTCATCCTGCTGGCGGGTGATCTGGGCGCGGGCAAGACCACCTTCGTGCAGGGCTTCGCACGGGCGCTCCTGGTGTCCGACCCAGTTACCAGCCCCACGTTCGTCCTCGTCCATACCTACGACGGCGTGTTCCCGATCACCCACGTCGACGCCTATCGCCTCGAGCGCCTGCAGGAGGTCCTCGACCTCGGCCTCGGCGAGCAGGTCGGCGACGAAGGCGTGACGCTCGTGGAATGGGGTGATGCCGTGGCGCCCGCCCTGCCGCCGGATTTCCTGGAGGTGCGCCTCGAGCTCGGCGACGACGACGACGCCCGCGTGCTGACGCTGCGTCCCGCCGGAGGCTCGTGGGCGGCGCGCGACGACGCCCTGCGAGGCGCTCTCGATCGCTGGTTGGTGGAGACCTGAGCCTCCAGATGAACACGCCGTCATGCTGATCCTCGGGATCGAGAGCGCCACCGCCCAGGTGGGCTGTGCCATCGGCGGCCACGAGGGCGTGCTCGCCGCCTTCCACGCCGCCCGCGGGCCGCGTCACGCCGAGACACTGGCCCCCGCCATCGACTTCGTGCGCCGCCACGCCCGGGTGCAGTTCGACGAGCTGGGCGCCATCGCCGTCGACACCGGTCCCGGGCTCTTCACGGGTCTGCGCGTCGGCATCGCCGCGGCCAAGGCGATGGCACAGGCACTGCGCCTGCCGATGATCGGGGTGTCGAGCCTCGACCTGCTCGCCTTCCGGGTCCGCTACACCAACCGGCTCATCGTCGCCGTGCTCGACGCCCGCCGCGGCGAGGTGTTCTACGCCTTCTACCGCCAAGTCCCGGGCGGCGCCCAGCGTCTGTCCGACTACACGCTGGGAAAGCCCGAGGACCTGGCGTGGGAGTTGCTGGCGACGGGCGAGGAGTGCCTGGTCGTCGGCGACGGCGCCCTGCGCTATCCCGACGTGTTCGCCGAGGTGGCCCGCACCGAGTTCGGCGAGATCGGCACCGCGTACCCGTCGGCCGCGGCGCTGGTCGAGCTCGCCCACCCCAAGGCCCTGCGCGAGGAATTCGTGCCGCTGTGGGAGCTGCGGCCGCTGTACCTGCGCAAGGCCGACGCCGAGATCAACTGGGAGACGCGTGAAACGCAGGCCCAAAGGAAGGCGGGCTGAGGTGAGCGAGCACCGAAGCGCAGCGGAGGAGCGCAGCGCGATGAAAGAGCGGCTTTGGCCACCTAACCCGCCTCCGAAGGAGGCGGGTTAGGTGGCCGTGCGCGACGAAGACCGCCTTCTGGACCTCGAGGTCCAGCTGGTGCCCATGCGCCGACGTCACCTGCGCTCGGTGATGCGCATCGAGGTGCAGGTGTACCCGCGGCCGTGGTCGCTCAGCCTGTTCATGAGCGAGCTGGCCCTGCGCAGCACGCGCGTGTACTACGTCGCCCGGGTCGAGGGTGTGGTTGTCGGCTACGCGGGGCTGATGATGACCGTCGACGACGGCCACGTCACGACCATCGCTGTCGATCCGGCGTGGCACCGCCACAAGGTCGCCACCCGGCTGCTGCTTGCTCTCGCCCGCCAGGCGATCGCCCGAGGGGCGACGAGCCTCACGCTCGAGGTCCGGGTCGGGAACAAGGCGGCCCAGGAGCTCTATCGCAAGTTCGGCTTCCGGCCGTGCGGGATCCGCAAGAACTACTACGTCGAGACCAACGAGGACGCCCTGGTGATGTGGGCCGACGACGTCGACAGCGACGAGTACGCGGAGCGCCTCGACCGCATCGAGTCCAGCGTTCCGGGCCGCACGCTGATCGAGGAGCCGCGCGCGTGGTGACGTCGGACCCGTTCCTCGTCCTGGGCGTCGAGACGTCGTGCGACGAGACGGCGGCCGCCGTCGTCGCCAACGGCGCCGCCATCCTCTCGTCGGTCGTTTCCAGCCAGGTCGACCTGCACGCCCGCTTCGGTGGCGTCGTGCCCGAGATCGCCAGCCGGGCCCACGTCGAGCTGCTGACCCCGGTCGTCGCCGAAGCGCTCGTCGAGGGCGGCATCACCGACAGCGTCGACGCCGTGGCCGCCACCGTCGGCCCGGGGCTCGTCGGCGCCCTGCTCGTCGGCGTGAGTGCGGCCAAGGCCCTCGCCCTCGTGTGGGACGTGCCGTTCATCGGCGTCAATCACATGGAGGCCCATCTCTACGCGGCGCTGCTCGAGGACCCCGAGCTCACGCCGCCGCTCGTCGCCCTGCTCGTTTCCGGCGGCCACACGATGCTCGTGGAGATGAAGGACCACGGCAGCTACCGCATTCTCGGCAGCACCGTCGACGACGCCGCCGGCGAGGCGTTCGACAAAGTGGCCCGCTTCCTCGGGCTCGGTTACCCGGGGGGCCCGGCGATCCAGGGGGCGGCCACTGCCGGTGATCCCGCGGCCGTCGCCTTCCCGCGCGCCAAGCTCGACGACGGGTACGACTTCTCCTTCAGCGGGTTGAAGACGGCCGTCATCAACTACGTGCGCAAGCACCCCGACGTGTCGACGCCCGACGTGGCCGCGTCGTTCCAGGCCGCCGTCGTCGACGTCCTCGCCACCAAGGCGATCCGCGCCGCCGAGGAAGCGGGCGTCGAGGCCCTCTGCCTCGGCGGCGGCGTGGCCGCCAACGGGCCCCTGCGGGAGCGGGTGGCCGACGAC
>CADDZP010000007.1 GCA_902812475.1 Actinomycetota bacterium
GGCGCCGTGGTGCTCGGCCAGCGGGCGTTCGGCCTCCACGTCCTCGGTCGGGGAGTCCCTGCCTTCGAGAACCGGCAGACGAGCGCGTGGTTGAGCGGTCGCTGGCACGCGCTGCTGGCGACCTGGTTGACGCCGAGCTACCACCACTCGGGCGTCGCTGACGGGGCCGTGATCGCCGCCGTCATCGTGATTGCCGCCACGGCACTCGCCGTCCGTCGCCGCGCCGGTTCACCCCCCGTCGTCGGCATTGCGCTCGGGTTTGTCGCCGTCGCCTATGTCCTCCGGTTCGTCGCGCGGGCGGGCGCCATACCAGGGCTCGCCATCGCCTTTCCCCTCGGCTGGGCCGCGGGCTGGCTGCTCGACCGCCGTGTCCTCGCCGCGCCCAGAACGTGGACGCTCGCTGTCGTGGCCACCGTTGTCATCGTCGCCGTCCTCGCCTCGGAGTTCGCCATTGGTGGGGGAGTCGAGTGGGGCGGTCGCTACTTCGCTGTTGTCCTCGCGGTCATGGCGGCGCTCGCCGTCGTTGTACTGGTCGGACGCGCCGGTGAGGTGCCCTCGGGAATCGCCGGAGTTGCCGTCGTCGTGGCGTGCGTCACGACGCTCGCTCTCTGTGGCACAGCCGTGCGCAGTCTCTCGCACACGCGGACGGAAACGAACCGGCTTCTCGACGCCATTGTGGTCGGGGGACGCCGGGCGCGCGGTCCGGTTGCCGGCAGCGCCGATACCCGGCCTGTGGTCGTCAGCACTGAGCGCCTGCTGCCGCAACTGGCGTGGCCGCGCTACGACCAGTTCCGCTGGCTCTCGCCCCACGAGGAGGACCTTGCGACCTACGGGCGCCGGCTGGCGGAGGCGGGCGCCGATCGCGTCGTCCTCGTCTCTCCCGACCCGGCGACCCAGATTCCGCAGCTGGCCGAGTACCGCGAAATGGGCCGCCCAGCGCCGGGAGGCAAGCCTCCGCCCGTGCCCGTTATCGTGCTCGCCCGTCGCTAGAATCGAACATGTGTTCAGGCCGCACGGACGGATAGCCTCGCGCCGTGGCTGACACGCTTGTGATTCGCGGGGCGCGTGAGCACAACCTGAAGAACCTGGACCTCGAGCTGCCCCGCGACAAGCTGATCGTGTTCACGGGCCTGTCGGGGTCCGGGAAGTCCTCTCTGGCCTTCGACACCATCTACGCCGAGGGACAACGACGGTACGTGGAATCCCTCTCGGCGTACGCCCGCCAGTTCCTCGGGCAGATGGACAAGCCCGACGTCGACTTCATCGAGGGACTGTCCCCGGCGATCTCGATCGACCAGAAGTCGGCGTCCCGCAACCCGCGGTCGACGGTCGGCACCATCACCGAGATCTACGACTACCTGCGCCTGCTGTACGCCCGCATCGGCGTGCCCCACTGCCCGAAGTGTGGCGCGGTTGTGTCCCGGCAGACGCCCCAGCAGATCGTCGACCGCGTCCTCGAGCTGGCGGAGGGCACCCGCTTCCAGGTGCTGGCGCCGGTCGTGCGCGGGCGCAAGGGCGAGTACGAGGGCCTCCTGCACGAGCTGGCGTCGCAGGGCTACGTGCGGGCTCGGATCGACGGCGAGGTGCGGGAGCTCTCCGAGGAGATCAAGCTGGCCCGCTACGAGATGCACACCATCGAGGTCGTCGTCGACCGGCTGGTGCGCAGGGCCGGCATCGAACGGCGCCTGACCGACTCGCTGGAGACGGCGCTGCGCCTGGCCGAGGGCGTGGCCGAGGTCCAGATCGTCCCGCGTGACGGCGACGAGGGCGCCGAGCCCGAGATCCTGACGTTCAGCCAGCACCTGGCGTGCCCCAACGACGGCACGTCGTTCGAGGAGCTGGCGCCCCGCAACTTCTCCTTCAACTCTCCCTACGGGGCCTGCCCCCACTGCGACGGGCTCGGTACCCGGTACGAGGTCGACCCCGAGCTCGTCGTCCCCAACCCCGACCTCACGCTCGGGGAGGGCGCCATCGCTCCGTGGGCGGGCGCTCGCGGCGAGTACTTCCACCGGGTCCTGGCGGCGGTCGCCCAGACCTACAAGTTCAAGATGACGACGCCCTGGAAGGACCTCAAGAAGGCCGACCAGAAGGTCCTGCTGTACGGGTCGGGCACCAAGCAGGTGCACGTCCAGTACCGCAACCGCTACGGCCGTACCCGCTCGTACCACACCCACTACGAGGGCGTCGTGCCCTACCTCCAACGACGGCATTCCGAAGCGGAGTCCGACTACCTGCGCGAGCAGATCGAGGGCTACATGCGCGAGGTGCCATGCCCCGACTGCGGCGGGTCGCGCCTGCGGCCCGAGTCGCTCGGCGTCACCGTCGACGAACGCAACATCTTCGAGCTGTGCGAGCTCTCGATCGCCAAGGCGGCCGAGGCCTTGCGCACGCTCGAGCTGTCCGAGCGCGATCGCATGATCGCCGAGGGCGTCGTCAAGGAGGTCAACGCCCGCCTGAAGTTCCTGCTGGATGTCGGGCTCGACTACCTCTCGCTGAACCGCTCGGCGGGCACGCTCGCCGGGGGCGAGGCGCAGCGCATCCGCCTGGCGTCCCAGATCGGGAGCGGACTGGTCGGCGTGCTGTACGTGCTCGATGAGCCGTCCATCGGCCTGCACCAGCGCGACAATCGCCGGCTGCTCGACACCCTGTTCCGCCTTCGCGAGCTGGGCAACACGGTGATCGTCGTCGAGCACGACGAGGACACGATCCGCAGCTCGGATTACGTCGTCGACATCGGTCCCGGGGCGGGCGAGCACGGCGGCGAGATCGTCGTAGCCGGGTCGGTGGCCAAGCTGTGCCGGGAGAAGCGCTCGATCACCGGCCAGTACCTCAACGGGAAGAAGTCCATCCCCGTCCCGGAGATGCGCCGGGAGCCGGGGGAGGAGTGGCTGGTCGTCCGCGGCGCGCGCGAGAACAACCTCAAGAACATCGACGTGGAGTTCCCGTTGGGGTGCTTCGTCGCCGTCACCGGGGTGTCGGGCTCGGGCAAGTCGTCGCTCGTCAACGACATCCTCTACCGGTCGCTGATGCAACGGATCTACAAGTCGAAGGTCGTGCCCGGCCGCCACCGCACGGTCGAGGGCGACGAGTTCCTCGACAAGGTCATCGACATCGACCAGTCACCGATCGGGCGCACCCCCCGGTCCAATCCGGCGACCTACACGGGCGTCTTCGACTCGATCAGGAAGCTGTTCAGCCAGACCCAGGAGGCCCGGGTCCGCGGCTACCAGCCAGGGCGGTTCTCGTTCAACGTCAAGGGCGGCCGCTGTGAGGCGTGCGCCGGCGACGGGACGATCAAGATCGAGATGCACTTCCTGCCCGACGTGTACGTCCCGTGCGAGGTCTGCAAGGGGGCCCGGTACAGCCGCGACACGCTCGACATCACGTTCAAGGGCAAGAACATCGCCGAGGTGCTCGACCTGTCATGCGAGGAAGCGCTGGAGTTCTTCGCCAACCAGCCGACCATCGCCCGGCACATGCAGACGCTCGTCGACGTGGGCCTCGGGTACGTCCGGCTGGGTCAACCGGCGCCCACGCTGTCGGGCGGCGAGGCCCAGCGGGTGAAGCTGGCCAGCGAGCTGGCCAAGAAGGCCACGGGCCACACGATGTACATCCTCGACGAGCCGACGACGGGCCTGCACTTCGAAGACATCCGCAAGCTGCTCACCGTTCTGAGCCGTCTCGTCGACCAGGGCAACACCGTGCTCGTCATCGAGCACAACCTCGATGTCATCAAGACCGCCGACTGGATCATCGACCTCGGGCCCGAGGGAGGCGATGCTGGTGGCACTGTGATCGTCGAGGGATCCCCAGAAGTGGTGGCCAAGACGAGCGACAGCCACACCGGTCGCTTCCTGGCACCGCTGCTCGGGGACCGAGTGGGCTAGCGGTGCGGCGGGCCGCCCGGGTCCTGGTCTATCTCGGCACTTTCGCCGTCGTCCTCGGCCTGAGCAAGTACCACGCCGCCTACATCGGCCACTACGACTTCACCAACTCGTTCCGGTTCGCCTGGTCGTTCGCCTACATCGGCATGCTCGGCCTGGCCGCCTACGGCGTCGGGCTCCCCGACCTGCCTCGCTCGGCGCGGTCCGCCGCCCTCACCGCCCTCGGCTCCACCGTCGCCGCCGCCATCGGCATCTCGCTCGTGCAGCTGCTGGCGGGCTCGACGCTCCTTCCCCGGTTCGTCGTCCTCGGCTCGGCGCTCATCCTGGTTCCCTGGTACATGGCGTGCGCGGTCCTGGCCTCGGGCGCCCGCAGCATGCAGGAGGACCGTGACCGGGTCGTGGCCGTCGTCTCCCTCGAGGAAGCGGACGCCCTGCGCGTCGAGCTGAGCCAGGCGCCCGAGAAGCCGGCCAGCCTGGTCGAAACCCTTGTGGTCGAGAACGCCCGCTCCGACCAGCCCCGGCAGCGGCCCCTCGTGGAGGCCGTCGTCCGCCACGGCGCCACGGTGGTCGTGCTCGACCGCGAGGCGCAAGCCGACGAATCCATCGTCGGCCAGGCTGCCGCCCTGCACGAAGCCGGCGTGCGAGTGCGCACGCTCACGCTGTTCTATGACGAGTGGCTCGGGAAGCTGCCCGTGTGGGAGCTCGAGCGCGTGTCGTTGATGTTCGACATCGGTGAGGTCCATCGTGCGCGCTACGGCCGGGTCAAGCGGCTGGCCGATACGGCGTTCGCCCTGGTCGGCCTGATCCCGTTTGCGGTGGCGGTGCCGTTCGTCGTCATCGGCGATCTCATCGCCAATCGGGGCCCGCTGTTCTTCCGCCAGCCGCGCGTCGGCAAGAACGGGGCCACGTTCGACATTCTCAAGTTCCGCACGATGCGGCCGGACGGGTCACTGAGCGAGTGGACGGCTGAGGACGATCCCCGCATCACGCCGTTCGGCAGGCTTCTCCGCCGCACCCACGTTGACGAGCTCCCGCAAGTGGTCAACGTGTTGCGGGGCGATCTTTCGATCGTCGGTCCACGTCCTGAGCAACCTCAGTACGTCCGCGAACTCGCAGGAAAGATTCCGTTCTACGACCTGCGCCATCGCGTGCGTCCCGGGCTGACCGGGTGGGCCCAAGTGAAGTACGGCTACGCCGGCAGCGAGAGTGACGCCCTCCAGAAGCTGCAGTATGAGTTCTTTTACCTGCGCCACCAAAGTCTCGCTCTCGACGCCCGCGTCGTTGGCCGCACAGTGCGCCATGTCACCGGGTTAGGTGGCCGGTGAGCTCGTCGTTGGAAAACATCCGAAGGCGCGCGTACTACCGCCTGTTCGGTGGCGATGCCGTATTGGCGCGGGTGCTTCAGCCCGGATTCAGCGTGCTCGACGTGGGATGTTCGGACGGGCGCGGAAGCGAACTGCTCACGGGCGCTGATGGGTGCGACATCTACCGGCCCGCTCTCGAAACCGCTCGCCGAGTTGGTCGACGGCGCAGGCCCGTCCAGGGCGATCTTCGGCACCTGCCGTACCGCGACCGGTCGTACGACCTTGTCGTCGCCTTGGACGTCGTAGAGCATTTCGAGAAACCCGACGCGCTGGCCGTGATCGCGGAGATGGAGCGTGTCGCTCGGCAAACGGTTGTGGTCATGACGCCGTCCGGCTTCGTTCCGCAACCGCCGGGCGAGAATGAACCGTGGCAGGAGCATCGTTGCGGCTTCGCGGCGAGCGAGCTGACCGCCCTCGGATTCCGGGTAGAGGGCGTCGGTGGACCCGCTGCTTTGCGCGGTCCGTATGGCTCTTTTCGGGGTGGGGTCGTTGGTCAAACCCTCGCCGTAGCGAGCTCCCCGTACATCCGCCGCCGGCCCGAGCACGCTTTTCACGTCGTGGCCGTCAAGACGTGCGGCCCGGTCACCGACCAATCGAGGCGGACACGCCCCGCCAGTAGAGGATCAGAAGGAGAAGCTGGGCGGCGAGGGTTGTGGACGCGGCTCCGCTCATGCCGACCAGGGGAATGACGACCAGATTCGCGGTCACGTTCAAAATCGCGGCTGCGCTCGTGATGCCGGCCTGCCCGCGGTCGCGGGCGAGCGCCACGTAAATGGGGTGCAGCGGAGCAGCAAGCGCGTTCACCGCAGTCGCTATCAGCAGTAGGAGCAGCGGGAGCTGACCGGCGCGATAGGCGTCTCCGAAAATCGTCGGGACGAGGAAATATGATGGGGGAATAGTCACCGCCAGCACAACTGCAAGCAGGGCACCTCGCCTCAAGGCTCGATCGCGAAGCGCCTTGAGCTGGTGGCGGTCCTCGGCCAGACGGCGCGTAGCGCTCGGGATGAGGGCGAGCACCCCTAGCCCGATGAGCGTCACCCACGCATTCGGCAGCCGGTAGACGGCTGCATAGATACCGGCCTCACTGGCGCTGCGCAGGCCGGCCAACAGCACGGTGTCGGTGGACGCCGTCACTTGATCGGCCAGAAGAGTGACGAGCATCCACCCGCTGACGTCAACATCCTTCTCGCCGCCGCGGTGCGGCAACCGATTGAGCGCGATGGACGCGACCGCGCCGACCGCATATCCGGCCGCAATCGGAATGGCCGCCGTCGAGATACGCGTGACGAAGACCGACCCAGCGAGGACGACGAGACCTTGGAGCGCCGACGGCGTACCCGCCCGGACAGCACGTTCCTGGCCGAGGGCCATCCAGTCGCGTCCCAGCCCTCGGCCGACGATCGTCACAGCGATGAGCGCGAACTCCGGGCGCCCGAGGGCCAGCACGCCAGCGAGATACGCGACCGACATCGCGGCAGTGATGACGTAGCGACGTCGGACAAGGGCGATGGCGACGCCGGCGCCAGCACCGGCAGCGACGTCCCGCGGCCCGCGCAGGGACGCGCCCCAGTCAGCGACGAGCCCCAGATACCGGCACAGGAGAAAGGCGACGGACAACCGTCCGAAGTCGGCCGTGCCGAGATGTCGGGCGAGCAGTACGAAGGCGAGGAACTCGGAGCCCTGGCCGGTCACGCGCAGCACGACGAGCGGCACGCCGACAGCGCGCCACGTCGGTCGCCTAGCGCTACTGGACATGCAATTGGCGACGCGACGGCACGGCAGCGGTGTCGTGACTCACCGGTAGCCTGGCTGGGTGAGGTACGACGACCGCTCGATGCCGGGGTTCACCAAGCCCATCGAGGCAAATCCGTCGCGTCGGTGGATGGCGCTGTACTACTACACGCAACTCGAACGGCGTTGACGGCGGTAGACGTCGTCATCCTGACGTGGAACGACGGCGAGCTTCTGGAGGCCGCCGTCGACTCGGTACTTGGATCGGACCATTTCGAAGGGCGGGTCATCGTCGTGGACAACGGCTCGGATCCGCCCGCCACCGTGCCCAACGACTCCCGAGTCGAGCTCGTGCGCAACGAAGCGAATCGCGGCGTCGCGCCGGCGCGCAACCAGGGTGTGCGGAAGGGCAGCGCTGCCTTCGTGTGCTTCCTCGACAGCGACGCCCGGCTCGAGCCCGACGCGCTCGGGCTTCTCCTGCAGCCGCTCGAGGCGGATGACCATGTCGGTCTCTCCGCTCCCGTGTTCGTCGACCAGCCGGCGGAGGCGAGCGCCGGGCGGGCGCCGACCCTTGCCCGGAAGCTGGCCCGAGGATTGAACATCAGGAACACCTACGCGCCCGTTCCGCGTGGCGGGCAGCGGTGGTGGGACGTCGACTTCGCCATCGGCGCCTGCCAGCTGTTCCGTCGTGCGGCCTTCGACGCCGTCGGCGGCCTCGACGAGACGATCTTCTACGGGCCTGAGGACGTCGACTTCTGCCTGCGACTGGGCGACGCCGGTTGGCGCATCGTTCAGGTGGCCGACGCCCATGTGCACCACCCGCCTCGCCGGCGCTTCCGGGGGCTGTTCACCCGGCGGGGGTTGGAACACGCCGTCGCCATCGGCCGGCACCTCTGGCGCCATCGCCGATGAGCGCCGACGTGGATGTCGTCATCGTCGCCTTTGGGAGCAGAGACGTGATTGGGGAGCGCGTCGAGCGGGTGAAAGCGATGCCGGGCGTCGGCCGCGTCGTTGTCGTCGACAACGGCGATGACGGCAGTGGCGCGGTCGCAGCTGCAGCCGGTGCCACGGTGGTCGAGCAGCCGTGGAACCCTGGCTTCGGCGCCGGCCAGAACGTCGGAGTCCGCGCCACGTCAGCGCCGTTCGCCCTCTTGCTCAACCCCGACGCCGAGCTCGAGCCGAAGGCCGCGGCCGCTGGCGCGGCCTTTCTGCGGGATCACAGCGACGTCGGCGCCGTCCAAGGGGCGATTCTCGGATGGTCCGGCGAAGCCGAGCGGAGCCAGGGCCGGGAACTTGGCCCGCTGCACCTGTGGGGCCGAGCGCTCGGCGCCCGCCGGGCGCTGCGCCTCAGCCCCGTCCGGGCCGCCGCCCGGCGCGTCCCGACCCTCGCTGATCACGCCGACCGGGTGCCCGAGGGGCCGACCGATGTCGCCGCCCTGGCGGCAACGGCGCTCCTCGTGCGGCGCGCCGCCTTCGACGCCGTCGGCGGATTCGACGAGTCGTACTTCCTCTACGGCGAGGATCTCGACCTGGCCCGGCGTCTACGCGGCTCGGGATGGCGACTGGTCGCCCTCCCCGACGTCTGGGCCCGCCACGAGAGTGGTGGTTCAGCCGCGTCATGGTGGGACCGCGAGCTGAGCTGGTGGCAGGGGACGATGGTCTTTGCGGCGCGGTGGTGGAGAAGGCCGAGCTGGACCGCCGCCTTGGCCGCCGCCGTCGTGCGCTGGATGATCCTCGCCGTCAAGCGCCCGCGGTCGGCAGGAGAGGCGTGGCAAGCGCTGATCAGCAAGCCTCGACGCCGGCGGCGAGCGACGGCCGTCGCCCGCTAAGTGATGTCGAGCATCCGCTGGAGGGCGACCCGGGCCCACTCGGCGGTGTCGGGGTCGACGGTGATGCGGTTGACGACGTTGCCGTCGACGAGGTTCTCGAGGACCCAGCAGAGGTGGGCGGCGTCGATGCGGAACATCGTCGAGCACGGGCAGATCAGCGGGTCGAGGGAGAACACGGTCTTGTCGGGGTGCTCGGCGGCCAGGCGCTGCACCAGGTGGATCTCGGTGCCGATGGCCAGCGTCGAGCCCGCGGGGGCAGCGTCGACGGCCTTGATGATGTAGTCGGTCGAGCCGACCTGATCGGCGAGCTCGACGACCTCGTGGGCGCACTCGGGATGGACGATGACCTGGACGCCCGGGTGCTCGGCCCGAGCGGCTTCGACGTGCTGCACCCCGAACCGCTGGTGGACCGAGCAGTGTCCCTTCCACAGCAGGAACGTGGCCTCCTTGGCGTCGCGCTCCTCGAGGCCGCCGAAGTCACGCTTGGGGTCCCACACCCGCATGTCGTCGGCGCCGAAGCCGAGCTGGTAGGCGGTGTTGCGGCCCAGGTGCTGGTCGGGGAAGAACAGCAGCTTCTCGCCCCGCTCCAGCGCCCACGTGATCACGGCCCGGGCGTTGGAGGACGTGCACACGGCCCCGCCGTGGCGGCCGACGAAGGCCTTGAGGGCGGCGGAGGAGTTCATGTAGGTGATGGGGACCAGGCGCTCGACGTCGACGACCTCGTCGAGCGACTCCCACGCCTCCTCGACGGCGTCGAGGTCGGCCATGTCAGCCATCGAACAGCCGGCGTTGAGGTCGGGGAGGACGATCTGCTGGTGGTCGGCGGTGAGGATGTCTGCCGACTCGGCCATGAAGTGCACGCCGCAGAACACGATGTAATCGGCGCCGGAGTTGTCCGCCGCCTTGCGGGACAGGCCGAAGGAGTCGCCCCGGGCGTCGGCCCAGCGCATCACCTCGTCGCGTTGGTAGTGGTGGCCAAGGATGAACAGCCGCGAGCCCAGGGCCGCCTTTGCCGCGCCGATGCGCGCCGCCAGGTCGTCTGGGCCTGCGTTCGTGTACCGCTCAGGAAGCGGTGCTTGCACCCGGAACATGTGGGATTGCCCCCCTATGGAGAGAGCCCCGATTCACGGCCGGCGGGGACAGCCTGGTCGCCCATCCGCGGGGTTGTCGGCCTCGGAGCTGATATGTCGCCGGATACCAGGCCGGCGTTGTCCCCGATTGTACGCCGAGCCGGAGAGAATGGGGACGTGACGTTCGCCCGCCCGCCGGCCGGCACCATCCCCGACGCTCCCGGGTCCTACCAGTTCAAGGACCGGGACGGCCGCGTCATCTACGTGGGCAAGGCGCACTCGCTGCGGTCGAGGCTGTCGAACTACTTCGGCAACCCGGCGCTCCTGCCGCCGAGGACGGCGCAGATGGTCGCCGCGGCCGACAGCGTCGAGTGGATCCAGGTCCGCAACGACGTCGAGGCCCTGCTCCTCGAGTACAGCCTCATCCAGCGCCACAAGCCCCGGTTCAACATCCGCCTGCGGGACGACAAGAGCTACCCCTTCCTGGCCATCACCCTCGACGACGAGTGGCCCCGGGCCATGGTGATGCGGGGCCAAAAGCGCAAGGGCGTCCGCTACTTCGGCCCCTACGGCCACGCCTACGCCATCCGCGAGACGCTCGACCTCCTTCTTCGCACCTTCCCCGTCCGCACCTGCTCGGACAACAAGTTCGCCCACCACCACCGCCTGGGCCGTCCGTGCCTGCTGGGCCACATCGAGAAGTGCAGCGCCCCGTGCGTCGGCTCCATCGAGAAGGAGGACTACGACCGGCTCGTCGACGACCTCATCGAGTTCCTCGACGGCGACACCGAGCCCGTCGTCCGCCGCCTCGAGGAGCAGATGCAGGACGCGGCGTCCGTGCTGGAGTTCGAGCGGGCCGCCCGCCTGCGCGACCGGCTGGCCAGCGTGCGCAAGGCAATCGAGCGCCAGGCCATGGTCACCGAGAAGCCCGAGGACGTGGACGTCATCGGCGTCGCCGGCGACGAGCTGGAGGCGTCCGTCCAGGTGTTCTACGTGCGCCGCGGCCGGGTCGTGGGTCGCAAGGGGTTCGTGGTCGACAAGGTCGAGGACGTCACCGACGCCCAGCTCGTCAGCCACATCCTCGAGGGCCTCTACACCGAGTCGCCGCCGCTCGGGGTGCCCAAGGAGGTGCTCGTCCCGTTCGACCCCGACGACTGCGAGTTCTACGAGCGCTGGCTCAGCGGCGAGCGGGGCTCGAAGGTCACCGTCCGGGTGCCCAGGAGGGGCGACAAGCGGGAGCTGCAGGCGACGGTGGCCCAGAACGCCAAGGAGGAGTTCGTCCGCCACCGCCTCAAGCGGGCCTCCGACCACAACGCCCGGGCCCGAGCCCTCAACTCCCTGCAGGACGAGCTCGATCTGCCGTGGGCACCGCTGCGCATCGAGTGTTACGACATGAGCCACATCCAGGGCACCGACTACGTCGGTTCGATGGTCGTCATGGAGGACGCCCTTCCCAAGAAGAGCGACTACCGCCGCTTCAAGATCCGCACGGTGGCCGACAACGACGACGTCCACGCCATGGAGGAGGTGCTGACCCGCCGCCTCACGGCGCTGCTGGCCGAGCGGGAGCGGCCCGTCGACGAGCGCCGTCGCAAGTTCGCCTACTCACCGAACCTGCTGTTGGTCGACGGTGGCAAGGCCCAGCTCAACGTGGCCGTGAACGTGGTGGAGGAGCTGGGGCTCGACGGCGAGATCGCGGTGGCATCCCTGGCCAAGCGCTTCGAGGAGGTCTACGTCCCCGGCCAGGCCGACCCCATCCGCATCCCCCGCCAGTCCGAGGCCCTGTACCTCCTGCAACGGATCCGTGACGAGGCCCACCGCTTCGCCATCACCTACCACCGCCAGCTGCGGGCCAAGCGCATGACGAAGAGCGTCATCGACGACGTGCCCGGGCTCGGCCCTACGAGGAAGAAGCGTCTGCTCAAGGAGATGGGCGGCATCACCGCCGTGAAGAACGCCAGCCTCGAAGATCTCGACAACATCTCCTGGCTGCCGGAGAAGGTGGCCCACGCTCTCTACGCCAAGATCCACGGACCAGCCGCGTGACCTTCGCCGAGTGGGAGCAGCACGCCCGCTGGTGGCAGGAGGGCTTCACCGACGGCGCCGACCCCGAATACGTCGAGCAGATCGTCCCCCTGGCGGCCGAGCACCTGCGGGGTGCCAAGGCCGTGCTCGACGTCGGTTGCGGTGAAGGCCAGATCGCACGCGTGGCAGGCGACGTGGGCGCCCGCCGGGTCGTCGGGGTCGACCCCACGTGGGCCCAGTTGGCGGTGGCCGGCAAGCGAGGCGGGCCCCCGACCTACGCCCAGGGCGAAGCGCGCCTGCTTCCGTTCCGTGACGCCTCCTTCGACGCCGTCGTCGCCTGTCTGGTGTTCGAGCACATCGAGGCCGTCGACTCGGCGCTGGCCGAGGTCGGCCGGGTGCTGGAGCCGGGCGGTCGCTTTCTGTTCTTCCTCAACCACCCGCTCCTGCAGACGCCGGGCAGCGGGTGGATCGACGACCACATCCTCGACGAGCAGTACTGGCGCATCGGGCCCTACCTCGTCGAAGACAGCGGCTTGGAGGAGATGGACAAGGGCGTGTGGATCCCGTTCGTCCACCGCCCCCTGCACCGCTACGTCAACGCCATGGCGGCAGCCGGCTTGTACATCGAGCGCATGGAGGAGCCGGCGCCGCCACCCGGCTTCCTCGAGCGGGCCGACGAGTACAAGGACGCGGCGACGATCCCGCGCCTGCTGTTCCTGCTCGCCCGGAAGCTCAGCCCTTCTTGATCGAAGCGGCGAGCCAGATGACGACACCGATCTCGACGCAGATGAATGCCTGCCAAAGCATCATCTCCCGCCACAGGCGACGCCCTCGCTCGTCGAAGTCCTCCCAGTCCACGACGAAATCGTACGCCGGTTCATGTCACAGGGCGCCGGTACTCTGGAGGCGTGCACTTCCCCCGATCGATCCCCATCGAACGGGAGCAACGATGGTCTCAGACCACGACCGCCACGACCTCTTCCTCGCTTTGCGCCGCCACCTCGGTGACCGCCCGGCCGACACCATGATGGAGCTTCTGCCGCCGGTCGGTTGGTCTGACGTGGCACGCAGGAGCGACGTGGCCGAGCTCCGTGCCGAGCTCAAGCACGAGCTGGCCGGTTTCGAATTGCGCCTTGCCGCGATGGAGACGCGGCTGATGACGATGAACATCGCGACGGCGCTCGCCGTCGGCGGTCTCGTCCTCGCAGCCGTCAAACTGGCGTGACCTGCCGGCAGAAGTGACCGAGTTCCTGCTCATAACCGGGCTCTCCGGCGCGGGGCGGTCGAACGCCGCCAACACTTTCGAGGACCTCGGCTGGTTCGTCATCGACAACCTGCCTCCCGCACTGATCGGCAAGGTGGCCGAGCTGGTGCGGGCGCCGGGGTCCACCACCGAGCGCATCGCCCTCGTCGTCGGCACCGGCCCGCTGCTCGAGTACCTCGACGAGCTGCCGGCCGCCCTCGAGATCCTGCGGGCGACCGGCTCCCGCGTCCGCATCCTGTTCCTCGAGGCGTCCGACGAGGTCCTCATCCGCCGCTACGAGAACACCCGGCGGCCGCATCCGCTGGCGGGCGAGCGGGTGTCGGAGGCCATCGCCGACGAGCGCCGGGCACTCGAGGCGGTCCGGGCCGAGGCCGACGTCGTCGTCGACACCACCGACCTCAACGTCCACGAGCTGCGCGACCGGCTGCTCGAGATCTTCGCCCGCAACGCCGAGCACGACCTCCAGACCAACGTGGTGTCGTTCGGCTTCAAGTACGGGGTCCCCCTCGACGTCGACATGGTGTTCGACTGCAGATTCCTGCCCAACCCCCACTGGGTCGACGAGCTGCGCCCCCAGACGGGCCTCGACGACGCCGTGCGCGACTACGTCCTCGACCAGCCCGAGAGCGGAGAGTTCCTGGGCAAGCTCGACGACCTGTTCGGGCTCCTGCTCCCTGCGTTCGTCAAGGAGGGCAAGTCCTACCTCTCCGTCGCGGTGGGCTGCACCGGGGGGCGGCACCGCTCGGTGGTCATCGCCGACGAGCTGGCCAAGCTCCTCGCCAAGCGCGGCTTCGAACCCACTGTGCAGCACCGGGACGTGACCCGGTAATGGACGGGCCGGCGGTCGTCGCCCTGGGCGGCGGCCATGGGTTGTCGGCCACGCTGCGGGCTGCTCGCCGCTATGCCGGCGACGTCACCGCCGTGGTGTCGGTGGCCGACGACGGCGGCTCGAGCGGCCGCCTGCGGTCCGCCTTCGGCATCCCCGCGCCGGGCGACCTGCGCCGTTGCTTCGTCGCCCTGGCCGACGACTCGCTGTGGACAGGCGTCTTCGAGCACCGCTTCAGTGCGGGCGAACTCGAGGGCCACGCCTTCGGGAATCTCCTCATCGCCGCCCTCGCCGACTACACGGGTGACTTCGAGGTCGCCTTGCGTGAGACCGGGCGCATCCTCGGGCTCCGGGGCCACGTCTTCCCGGCCACGCGCGAGCCCGTCGTGCTGAAGGCCGAGGTCGAGGGCGCGTCGGTCGAGGGACAGGTGAACGTCTCCAACGCCGGGCGCATCTCGGGGGTCTCGGTCGTCCCGCCCGACGCCCGCACGCCCGAGGGCGCCCTGCAAGCCGTCGCCGCCGCCGACCAGATCGTCGTCGGTCCCGGGTCGCTGTTCACGAGCATCCTGGCCGTGGTCGCCGTGCCTGCCATCCGGGACGCCATCGCCACCGCGTCGGCTCGCACCGTCTACGTCTGCAACCTGCGACCGCAGATCCCCGAGACCGAGGGCTACAACGTCGCCGACCACGTCGACGCCCTGGCCGCCCACGGCCTCGACGTCGATGTGGTCCTCTGCCACCCGGGAGCGCTCCCGATGGGAAACGTCGCCGTGCCGTGTGTCGAGGCGGCCATCGCCAACGACGATCTGTCGGCCCACGACCCGGCGCTGCTTGCAGATGCGCTTCGGAAGCTCCTCTAGGTAGGGTCGGAGTAGCGACAAGAGGAGGCTTCAGCAATGGCAGTACGGGTGGGCATCAACGGCTTTGGCCGCATCGGGCGGAACTTCTACCGGGCGGCGAAGAAGTCGGGGGCCGACATCGAGCTGGTCGCCGTCAACGACCTGGCTCCGCCCGAGACCAACGCCCACCTGCTGAAGTACGACTCGACGCACGGGATCCTCGACGAGGAGGTCAAGGTCACCGGCGACGGCATCGCCGTGGGCTCGGACTCCTTCAAGGTCCTGTCCGAGCGCGATCCCAAGGCCCTGCCCTGGGGCGACCTCGGTGTCGACGTGGTCGTCGAGTCCACCGGCATCTTCACCGACCGGGACAAGGCGGCCCAACACGTCGAGGCGGGCGCCCCGCGCGTCGTCATCTCCGCCCCCGCCAAGGGTGCGGACGCCACCTTCGTGATCGGCGTCAACGACGACAGCTTCGATCCTGCCCAGCACACCGTCGTGTCCAACGCCTCCTGCACGACGAACTGCTTCGTCCCCATGGTCAAGGTCCTCGACGACGCCTTCGGCGTGGAGAAGGGCCTCATGACGACGTGCCACGCCTACACGAACGACCAGAACCTCCTCGACCTCGTCCACAAGGACCTGCGCCGGGCCCGGGCCGCGGCGATCAACATCGTCCCGGCCTCGACGGGCGCCGCCCGGGCCACGAGCCTCGTGCTCCAGTCGATGCAAGGTCGCCTCGACGGCACCGCCCTGCGCGTCCCGGTCCCCGACGGGTCGATCACCGACTTCACCGCCGTCCTCAACAAGGACGTCGACGTCGACGAGGTCAACGCCGCCTTCCGCGAAGCCGCCTCCTCCGGCCCTCTGGCCCCGGTCCTCGAGTACTCCGACGAGCCCATCGTCTCGTCCGACATCGTGGGTTCCTCGGCGTCGTGCACCTTCGACGCGCCCCTCACCATGACCATGGGGAACCTGGTCAAGGTCCTCGGCTGGTACGACAACGAGTGGGGCTACTCCAACCGCCTCGTCGACATCACCGTGATCGTCGGCAGGGCCAACCAGTCGTAGCCGCCACCACTTGGGCCTTCCCCTTCTCGAAGACCTGCCTGATCCGCAGGGCAAGCGCGTCCTGCTGCGCGCCGACTTCAACGTCCCCCTGCGCGACGGCCGCATCGAGGACGACCGCCGCATCCGCGCCTCACTGCCCACGATCAAATGGCTGCAGGAACGGGGTGCCCGCATCACGGCGTGCAGCCACCTCGGGCGACCCAAGGGCAAGCCGGATCCGAAGTACTCGATGGCGCCGGTCCGCGAGCGGCTGGCGGAGCTGGCGCCCGGTGTCGAGCTCATGGAGAACCTCCGCTACGACCCGGGCGAGGAGGCCAACGACCCGGCGTTCGTCGACCGCCTCGTCGAGGGCCAGGACCTCTACGTAGACGACGCCTTCGGCGCCGCCCACCGCGCCCACGCCTCGATCGTCGGCCCGCCCGAGCGCCTGCCGAGCGCCGCCGGCCGCCTGCTGGCCCAGGAGGTCGACGTGCTCGGCGGCCTCCTCGACAAGCCGAGGAAGCCGTTCGTCGCTGTGCTGGGCGGGGCCAAGGTCAGCGACAAGCTCGGCGTGATCGACTCGCTCCTGCGGCGGGCCGACCGTCTGGTCATCGGCGGTGGCATGTGCTTCACCTTCCTCGCTGCCCAGGGCCACTCGGTGGGTGACTCGCTGCTCGAGGCCGACCACGTTGAAGCGTGCGCCCGCGTCCTGCAGCAGGCGGGTGACAGGATCGTCCTTCCCACCGACATCGTCGCCCTCGCGCCCTCCGACGACGTGCGCACCTTCGGCGCCGACCTGCCCGACGGGTGGAAGGGGCTCGACATCGGGCCGGGGAGCGCGGCCGCCTTCAGCGACGAGCTGATGGCCGCGGGCACCGTCCTGTGGAACGGGCCGATGGGGATGTTCGAGGACACCCGCTTCGCGGCCGGCACGCGGGCCCTCGCCCACGCCGCCGCCGACACCCGCGCCTTTACCGTGGTGGGTGGCGGCGACAGCGCCGCGGCCGTCGAGCTTTTCGGGATGGCCGACCAGATCGACTGGGTCTCGACGGGTGGGGGAGCGACGCTCGAGCTCGTCGAGCACGGCGACCTCCCCGGCCTCGAGGCCCTCAGAAAGGCGTCGAATGCCCCCGCAGCCTGAACGCAAGCCGCTCATCAGCGGCAACTGGAAGATGCACTACAACCACCTGGAGGCGATCCAGGTGGTGCAGAAGTTGTCGTATCTCCTCCGCAACCAGGACTACGACGCCGTCGACGTCTCCGTGCACCCGCCGTTCACGGCCATGCGCTCCGTGCAGGTGGTGCTCGAGAGCGACGGCATCCCGATCTCGCTCGGCGCCCAGAACACCTACTGGGAGGACAAGGGCGCCTTCACCGGCGAGGTGAGCCCGTCGATGCTGGCGAAGCTCAACGCCTCCTACGTCATCGTGGGCCATTCCGAGCGGCGCCAGCTGTTCGGTGAGACGGACGGGGACGTCAACCGCAAGGTGAAGGCCGTCCTGGCCGCGGGCATGACGCCGATCATGTGCGTGGGCGAGACGCTCGAGGAGCGCGAGGCGGGCGGCACGATCGACAAGTGCACGGGCCAGGTCGTCGCCGGCCTCAGCGGCCTGAAGGGCGACCAGGTAGCCGAGATGGTGGTGGCCTACGAGCCCATCTGGGCCATCGGCACAGGGCGCAACGCAACGCCTGACGACGCTCAGGAGGTCATCGCCACGGTCAGAGAGTCGGTGGCGTCCGCGTTCGGGGCAGACGCGGCGGCGGGCGTCCGCATCCAGTACGGCGGCTCGGTCAAGGCCGTCAACGCCCACGAGCTCATGGCCCAACCTGACATCGACGGCGCCCTTGTCGGCGGAGCGAGTCTGGACCCTGACGAATTCGCGCGCATCGTGAGATACCGAGAGGGGTAAAGCCGTGTCTGTTATGTTTCCGCCGGTGGTGGTCCGGCGTCGCAGGAGTGCAGGCGCATGGTGACGATGGTGGTGCTCGCCATCCACGTCTTCGTTTCCCTGCTGCTCGTGCTCCTGATCTTGCTGCACAGCGGTCGGGGCGGCGGATTGTCGGACATGTTCGGCGGAGGCATGGGCGGAAGCGCGGCGGGGTCCACCGTTGTCGAGCGCAATCTCGACAGAATCACGGTTGCAACCGTCATCGTCTTCAGCTTCACCACCGTGATCTTGGCAATACGGATCACATAGCTGGAGGCGCTTGGGTTACGAGCCCACGGGACACGGAGGTTCCGAAGTGCGACACGTCCGACGCAGCAGCCCTCTCCTCGTAGTTCTGCTCGCCCTCTCCCTTGTGGCCGCCGCCTGTGGCGGCGGCGGCAAGAAGTCCTCGACCTCGGGCAGCAGCAACGCGCCCAACGGCGGCACGCTCGTCGTCGGCGCCGAGCAGGAGCCCGACTGCATGGACTGGATCGGCAGCTGCTCGGGCTCCAGTTGGGGCTACTGGATCGCCAACGTGGAGACGACTCCGCACGCCTACAACGTGGTCAAGAAGGGCTCGAGCTGGGGCTACGAGCCGAGCAATCTCATCACCGGTGAGGCCGATCTGAAGACGTCCCCACAACAGGTCGTCACCTACCACATCAACCCGCAGGCCAAGTGGTCCGACGGCCAGCCGATCACTGCCCATGACTTCAAGTACATGTGGGATCAGATCGCCAACGGCAGCGACATCTACGACGCCACCGGCTACAAGAACATCCAAAGCGTCGACGACTCGAATGCCTCCGCGCCGGTCGTCACGTTCAAGACGCCGTACGCCGACTGGAAGTCGCTGTTCGGCGGCCAGTACGGGATCATGCCGTCCCACCTCCTCGAGGGCAAGGACCGCGACGCCGAGACGGCCAACGGCTACACCTGGTCGGGCGGCCCGTGGATGATGCCGCCCGGCGGGTGGCAGAAGGGCTCGCAGCTGACGCTCGTGCCGAACCCCAACTACTGGGGCACCAAGCCCAAGCTCGACAAGATCGTCTACAAGTTCATCACCGACACGTCGGCCGAGTTCCAGGCCTTCAAGGCCAACCAGACGATGGTCATCTACCCGCAGCCCCAGCCCGACGCCGTCGACCAGATCAAGGCCGGCGTGCCCGGCGTAAACCAGTACTTCACCGACCAGACCGGCAATCTCGAAGCCTTGTGGTTCAACAACGGCAAGGCGCCGTTCGACGACGTGAAGGTCCGCCAGGCGTGGGGCTACGCCGTCGACCGCGCCGCCGTCGTCAACCGTCTCTTCGGGCCCCTCGGTGTGAAGACGCCGATGAACACAATCAACCCCACGATCCTGAAGGACTACGCCGACCCGACGGCCTGGGCCAAGTACACCCTCGACGTCAACAAGGTCAGCCAGTTGATGACCTCCGCGGGGTGGGCCAAGGGTGCCGACGGCATCTGGGCCAAGAACGGCCAGAAGTTCACGGCCGAGATCCGCAGCACCACGGGAAACAAGCGTCGGGAGCTGACCGAGCAGATCCTCCAGCAGCAGCTCCAGGCGGCCGGCTTCCAGCTGACGATCAACAATGCCAAGGCGGGCGATCTCTTCGGGAGCATCCTGCCCAAGGGCGACTACCAGGTGGCGCTGTACGCCCAAGTCCTTACGTCATTCTCGCCAACGAACTGCGCCATCATGTGTGCCTCGAACATCCCCAACGCGGGCAACAAGTTCTCGGGGCAGAACTGGGGCCGCATCAACGTGCCTCAGCTGACGGACCTCTACACCAAGGTCGACACCGAGCTCGACGAGGCGGCCCGCATGGCCGACAACAAGAAGGCAGACCCCATCGCGGCCGACAATGACGTCGCCCTCCCGATCGACCCGCTCCCGAACATCCTGCTGTGGAGCAAGAAGATCGCTGGCCCGGTGGGCGACAATCCGATCATGGGCCCGTTCTGGAACAGCAACCTCTGGGGCCTCAACAAGTAGGAGCGCAGGCCGATGTGTGACGGGGCCCGGCTCACGCCGGGCCCCGGCCGCGTCGTGGGCGGCGTAACGTAAGCAGCGGATGCCTTCGTACGTCGCGCGTCGTCTGGCGTACTCGATACCCGTCCTTCTGATCGCGTCGTTCCTGCTGTTCGCCTTCGTCCGGGCGACGTTCGACCCCACGGCCCGCCTCCGGGCCTCCCGCGATCCCCACGCCATCCAGCGCGAGCGGGCCCGCCTCGGTCTCGACAAGCCCATCGTCGTCCAGTACAAGGACTGGCTCGTCAAGTTCACGCACGGGGACTGGGGTCAGAGCTCACGCACCCACGACCGAGTGGCGCCGATGGTCCGCGGCGCCCTCTGGAACACGATCCAGCTGATCTTCTGGGGGATCCTCGTGTCGGCGGTCGTCGCCATCGCCATCGGCATCTACTCGGCGGTCCGCCAGTACTCCTTGGGCGACTACGCGTTCACCAGTCTGTCGTTCATCGGGTTGGCCATGCCACCATTCTGGTTCGGCCTCATCGCCATCCAGTTCCTGGCCGCGGGCCCGAGGAACTGGTTCCACCTCACCAACCCGCCGTTCTTCTTCGTGGGACTGCACTCTGTCGACGCCAGCGGTGTCGTTGACTACGCCCGCCACCTGGTGCTCCCGGTGCTCACGCTCACCGTGCAGATCATCGCCAGCTGGAGCCGCTACGAGCGCGCGTCGATGCTCGACGCCATGTCGGGCGACTACGTCCGCGCTGCGCGGGCCAAGGGCCTGTCGTCGTGGGGCGTGATCTTCAAGCACGCCTTCCGAAACGCCCTGATTCCTCTCGTGACGGTCATGGCGCTCGACATCGGGCTGCTGTTCGGCGGCCTGGTCATCACTGAGCAGATCTTCTCGATCCCGGGGATGGGCAAGCTGTTCATCGACTCGCTCATCCAAGGCGACGCCAACGTCCTCGTCGTCTGGACGGTCGTGACGGCCGCCTTCGTGATCGGCTTCAACCTGCTGGCGGACGTCGCCTACGGCGCCCTCGATCCACGGATCAGGTACGCATGACAACGCTGCCCAACCGGGAGCTGCTCGACGTCCCGACCGAGGAGAACCTGCCGCCGCCAACACCCGGCGAGTTCGCCGACGAAGCCACCGTCATCCGGTCGCAGTGGCAGCTGTTCTGGCGCCGGTTCCTCCGCCACCGGATGGCGGTGATCTCGTCGCTCGTGCTCGTGCTCCTCGTGTTCGTCTGCTTCAGCGCCTCGTGGCTGGCGCCGTTCCCCAAGGACCACCAGAACCTCACGATCGGGGCCACGGGCCCGTCCATGAAGCACTGGTTCGGGACCGACGATCTGGGGCGTGATCAGCTCACCGAGATCATGTTCGCCGGGCAGATCTCGCTGAAGATCGGCCTGGCCGTCGCCGTCATCTCCACGTTGATCGGGACGGTGCTGGGCGCCCTCGCCGGCTACTTCAGCCGCTGGACCGACCAGCTCCTCATGCGGGCGACAGACCTCTTCCTCGTGGTGCCCGCCATTGCGATTCTGGCCATCGCCATCAAGAAGTTCGGCAACAGCGCCTCGACGATCATCCTCATCCTCGCCGCCCTGGGGTGGATGTACATCGCCCGGGTGGTGCGCAGCCAGATCCTGTCGGTCAAGGAGAAGGAGTACGTCGAGGCGGCCCGGGCGTCGGGCGCGTCGAGCGCCCGCATCATCGTGCGTCACCTGCTTCCCAACACGATCGGGCCCATCCTGGTGAACGCCACCCTCGCCATCGCCGCCGCCATCATCACCGAGTCGACGCTCTCGTTCCTCGGCTTCGGCGTGCAGCCGCCGACGACATCGTGGGGTCGGATGCTCGCCGACGCCGAGGGCTACGTCGGCACGGCCAAGGCCCACCTCCTGTACTTCCCGGGTCTGGCGCTGCTGATCACCGTGCTGTGCGTGAACTTCATCGGCGATGGACTGCGCGATGCCTTCGACCCCCAGTCGGTGCGGTGACGCCCCGGTGACTTCTGGCGACCTTCCGGTGATGCCCTCGGACGACCTCTCCGTCGACGAGCTCGAAGGAGTCGAGCCCGAGGCACCGCCCGACGTCCCCCGGGACGCCGTCCTGTCGGTGCGCAACCTGCACGTCGACTTCCCCAGCGACGACGGACCCGTGCACGCCGTCGACAACGTGTCCTTCGACGTCTTCGAGAACGAGATCGTCGGCATCGTGGGCGAGTCGGGTTCAGGCAAGAGCGTGACCTCCATGGCGATCATGGGGCTGCTGCCGAAGCGGGCCCAGATCAGCGGCGAGGTGTACTTCCGGGGACGCGCCCTGCGGGACCTGCCCGACAAGCAGCTGCGGCGCATCCGGGGGGCGAAGATCGCCATGGTCTTCCAGGACGCGCTGACGGCGCTCGATCCCGTCTACACCGTCGGGGCCCAGATCGCCGAGGCCATCACCGTCCACGACCGTCATATCGGCAAAGCCGACGTCCAGGACCGCGTGGTCGAGCTCCTCCGCCTCGTTGGCATCCCCAACCCTGGCCACAGGGCAAAGGAGTACCCCCACGAGTTCTCCGGCGGCATGCGCCAGCGAGCCATGATCGCCATGTCGATCGCCAACGAGCCCGACGTGCTCATCGCCGACGAACCGACGACCGCCCTCGACGTCACGATCCAGGCCCAGGTGCTCGAGGTCATGGAGCGCATCCAGGAGCGCACCAACTCGGCGATCATCCTCATCACCCACGACCTCGGCGTCGTGGCCGGGCTGGCCGACCGGGTGATGGTCATGTACGCGGGCCGCGCCGTGGAGACGGGCACGGTCGACGAGATCTTCTACTCGCCCCAGCACCCGTACACGCTCGGGCTGCTGGCGTCGCTGCCCCGCCTCGACGAGGACTCGCGCCGCGTGCGCCTGCACCGGATCAAGGGCCAACCACCGTCGCTGGTGCACGTCCCGTCCGGGTGCGCCTTCCACCCTCGCTGCCAGTTCGCCCGACTGCCCGCGCCGTGCTCCACCGAGGTCCCGGCGCTCCGGGCCATCGACGACCTCGACCACGTGGCCGCCTGCCACTTCTCCGAGGACGTGGTCAAGGTCCGGCCCGACGACCTCAAGACGGAAGCCTCCTAGCCGATGGTCGCTCCGGCCGACCTGGGCGCGCCGCCGGCGCCGGCCGCGCCGGTCGCGCGCGAAACGATCCTGTCGGTCCACGATCTGGTCAAGGAGTTCCCGCTGCGGGCCGGGTTGGTCCGGCGCGTCGTCGGGAAGGTCCACGCCGTCAGCGGCGTCTCCTTCGACGTCGGCGCCGGGGAGACGCTCGGGCTCGTGGGGGAGTCGGGATCGGGCAAGTCGACGACCGCCCGTCTGCTCCTGCGCTTGATCGACGCCACCAGCGGCTCCGTGCTGTTCCGGGGCAGGGACGTGTTGGCGTTACGGCCGCGGGAGATGCGCGGTCTGCGTCGGTCGATGCAGGTGGTGTTCCAGGACCCGTACGCGTCGCTCAACCCCCGGATGACCGTGAACAGCATCATCGCCGAGCCGCTGCGCGTGCATCGTCGGTACGGCAGTGGCGGTCGTGACCGCGTGCGTGAGCTGATGCGGCTGGTGGGCCTCAACCCCGAGCATGCCAACCGCTATCCCCACGAGTTCTCAGGCGGGCAGCGTCAGCGCATTGGCATCGCCCGGGCGCTGGCGTTGGACCCCGAGCTCCTCGTGCTCGACGAGCCGGTGTCCGCTCTCGACGTCTCCATCCAGGCGGGCGTCATCAACCTGCTGGAGGACCTGCAGGACCAACTGGGCATCGCCTATCTGTTCATCGCCCACGATCTTTCGGTGGTGCGCCACGTCGCCGACCGCGTGGCCGTCATGTACCTGGGCAAGATCGTGGAGATCGGCACGCGCGACGACATCTACGGCAGGCCGGCCCATCCCTATACTCAGGCCCTGCTGTCGGCGGTGCCGATCCCGGACCCGCGTCGTGAGCGGCAGCGCAAGCGCATCGTGTTGACGGGTGACATTCCAAGTCCGGCTGATCCCCCCTCGGGATGCCGCTTTCGCACGCGCTGCTGGAAGGCGCAGCCCATCTGCGCCGAGGAGGAGCCAGCGCTCATCGACAGGGGACAAGGTCATCCCGTCGCCTGTCACTTCGCCGAAGTCCAAGACGTCGTCTGAGGCGGTCGTGACACGACTTCTCGCCATCGTGCTCGGCGCGCTCGTCCTCGGTGCCTGTACGGGCGGCGGGGGAGGCTCGAGCAAGGACAACGGCAAGCCCCACACGGGTGGGACCTTCCGCATGGCGATGGTGAGACCGAGGTCCCTGGACCCGTCGCAAGCCCACACGCCCGAGGAGGTCCTCCTCGCCAGCCAGCTGTTCGACTCGTTGACGAGCTATGACCCTCACACGCTCGCCGTGCAGCCGGCGGTGGCGGCGTCATGGACGTCGACGCCCGACCAGCTGCACTGGGACTTCACGATCAGCCCCGACGCCCGCTTCAGCAGCGGTCGCCTGGTCACCGCCGCCGACGTCAAGTACTCGCTCGAGCGGGTCGCCAAGCGCGGGTCGACGGCGACGACGAACTTCTTGCTGGAACCGATCTCCGGCTTCGCCGCCTTCAACGACCCCAAGGGGACCGCCAACGAGCTGACAGGTATCAAGGTGGCGTCGCCCACGGTCGTGCACTTCGACCTCGACACACCACTCTCGACGTTGCCGGCCTTGCTGGGCAACCCGACGTTCGCCATCGTCCCTCGCGAGGCGGTGGAAGCGACGCCGCCCGCCCCGGACTTCAACCGCGAGCCGGTGACGAGCGGCGCGTTCGTGCTGAAGTCCCGCACCGACAACGTCCTGCATCTGACGCCGGCCCCGAGGACGAAGGCGTACGTGAGCGCCGTCGATGTCCACTTGTACGACGACGAGCCGGCTGCCTATGCGGCGTTCGCACGCAAGTCCGTCGACTGGAGCCCCGTTCCGCCCGACCGTGTCGATGAGGTGGCCGAGAAGTACGGGCGCCGCGGCTTCGCCCCGTATGCCACCGTGGGCTTCTACGGGTTCAACCTCAAGAGCCCCAAGTTCGCCGACCAGCGCTTCCGTGAGGCGATCCTCGCCGCCGTCGACCGCGACGCCATCGTGCGTGGCATCTACAACAGCACCGTGCGGGCGACGACCAGGCTGGTGCCCGAGGGCATTCCCGGCAGCCAGCCGGACCCGTGCGGGGCCACGTGCGCCCACGACCCGGCCAAGGCCAGAGCGTTGCTGCACGACGCCTTCCCGTCAGGGCCGCCGCCCGAGATCTTCATCGACTACGACCAGGACACGACCCAGGAGTCGATCGCCAAGGCCATGCAGTCGAACCTCAAGGACGTCGGCATCACGGCGACGCTGCGGCCCCACGCCTACACGGACTACCTGAACTTCGCCCTCGGCGGCACCCAGGAGCTGTTCCGGCTGGGGTGGGGCGGGCTGACCGCCTACCCCACGGCGGACGCCTTCCTGACGCCGCTGTTCCTCAGCGGGTCACATGAGAACGTCACCCAGTTCTCCAACCCTCAGGTGGATGGACTGTTGAAGGCGGGCCGGGCCGAACCCGATCAGGCCAAGCAGATCGCCGACGACCAGCAGGCGGAGAGCGCCATCCTCTCGCAGGTGCCCGTGGTGCCCATCTTCGAGATCGAGACCCACTCGGTGATCGCCACCCGGGTGAAGAACGTGGTCCTGACCTCACTCGGCACCTTCGACGCCACCAAGCTCTGGCTGACGTCCGGCCCGGGCGTGAAGTAGCGGTCCTGCTCTCGTCCTGTTCTCCTACTGGTGACGCCTGACTGACATACGACATACGCAGTCGAACGTCACCAGAACGGCTCAGGTCGCCAGCCGGTGCCAGGCGCCGGGCGGCAACCAGGCGCCTGTTGCCATGCGAATGACGGCGGCCTTGACGGGCTCGGTGGCCGGTGTTGCCAGCCCGCCGGAATCGACGAAGAACTGATCCGACGACTGCGGCGGCCGGCCGGTGTTGGTCATCGCCTCGACCGGACGTCCGCTCGAGTCGAGGTGCACGAACGTCCGCGCCGGGATCGCGACCGTGATCTGCACCGCTGCACCGCCGGTAAGCGTCGCTGCGGGTGGCGGCGGGGCCGCCTCGGTCGTCGT
>CADDZP010000008.1 GCA_902812475.1 Actinomycetota bacterium
GGCCCCGCCTCCCCCCACGACGACCACCACGGTGACCACCGTCCCCAGCGGCGACGGCGGCCGCGGTCACGGCGTCGACACCCCCTGAGCGGTCGCTCGAGAGGGTCGCTCGGTACCTTTCTCGCCGCCGGTATCGTGAGCCTTCAGGGCGACGAAGGGGTGCAGGTTGGCTGAGGTCGAGATCGGTATCGGCAAGGCAGGCCGGCGGGCCTACGGGTTCGACGACATCGCCATCGTCCCCAGCCGGCGCACACGCGACCCCGAGGACGTCGACATCTCCTGGGAGATCGACGCCTACAAGTTCGACCTGCCGCTGATGGCGGCCGCCATGGACGGCGTGGTGAGCCCCGCCACCGCCATCGAGATCGGACGGCTGGGCGGCGTCGGCGTCCTCAACCTCGAGGGCCTCTGGACGCGTTACGACGATCCGGAGGCCGTGCTCGACGAGATCTCGACGCTCGAGCCCGACAAGGCGACGCTGCGCATGCAGCAGATCTACGCCGAGCCGATCAAGGAAGAGCTCATCGGCCAGCGCATCCGCGAGATCAAGGACAGCGGGGTCGTGTCGTGCGCGTCGGTCACGCCGCAGCGCACCCAGCAGTTCACCAGGGCCATCCTCGCCGCCGAGCTCGACCTCCTGGTCATCCAGGGAACGGTCGTCTCGGCCGAGCACGTGTCGAAGTCGGTCGAGCCCCTCAACCTCAAGCAGTTCATCCGCGAGCTGGAGATCCCGGTGATCGTCGGCGGGTGCGCGTCGTACCAGGCGGCGCTGCATCTCATGCGCACCGGCGCCGTGGGTGTGCTCGTTGGTGTCGGTCCGGGACAGGCGTGCACGACGCGGGGCGTGCTCGGCATCGGCGTCCCCCAGGCCACCGCCATCGCCGACGCCGCAGGCGCCCGCATGCGCCACCTCGACGAGACCGGCGTCTACGTCCACGTCATCGCCGACGGCGGCATGTCGACGGGCGGCGACGTGGCCAAGGCCATCGCCTGCGGCGCCGACGCCGTGATGATCGGCTCGCCGCTCGCTGCCGCCCACGAGGCTCCCGGCCGCGGGTACCACTGGGGCATGGCGACGTTCCATCCCAGCCTGCCGCGGGGCGCCCGGGTGCGCGTGGAGCAGCGGGGCACGATGAAGGAGATCCTCGTCGGCCCCGCCCACGAGAACGACGGCCGCCTCAACCTCTTCGGCGCCCTGCGCACGTCGATGGCGACCTGCGGCTACGAGTCGGTGAAGGAGTTCCAGAAGGCCGAGGTCATGGTGGCCCCCGCCCTCAAGACCGAAGGCAAGTCCTTGCAGCGCTCGCAAGGCGTGGGGATGGGCCACTGAGCCCCGACGCCGAAACGTTCGACACCGTTCTCGTCGTCGACTTCGGTGCCCAATATGCGCAGCTGATCGCCCGGCGTGTGCGCGAGGCGCACGTGTACTCGGAGATCGTTTCCCGAGACATGCCGATCGCCGAGATGCTGGCTCGCAAGCCGAAAGGAATCATCTTCAGCGGCGGGCCCAAGTCGGTCCATGTCGAAGGCGCGCCGAGCATCGACGACGCCGTGTACCGCGGCGGTGTACCGATCCTGGGCATCTGTTACGGCGCCCAGCTCGTGGCCCAGCAGCTGGGCGGCGAGGTCGCCCGCTCGGGCATCGGTGAGTACGGGCGCACCGCCCTCGAGGTCACGTCGTCGTCGGCCCTCTTCGGCGAGCTCCCGCTGCAACAGGACGTGTGGATGTCCCACGCCGACTCCATCGTCGCCGCTCCGGCCGGGTTCAAGGTGACGGCACGCACCGACGCCGTGCCCGTCGCCGCCCTCGAGGATCCCGAGCGCGCCGTCTACGGCGTGCAGTTCCACCCCGAGGTCGTCCACACGCCTCGCGGCCAGGAGATCCTGAAACACTTCCTCTACGACGTGTGTGGGTGCCGGCCGTCGTGGACGATGGTCTCGATCATCGAGCAGGCCGTCGACCAGATCCGGGCCCAGGTCGGCGACGAGAAGGTGATCTGCGGGCTGTCCGGCGGGGTCGACTCCGCCGTCGCCGCCGCCTTGGTGCACAAGGCCATCGGCGAGCAGCTCACATGCGTGTTCGTCGACACTGGCCTGCTGCGCATGAACGAGGCCGAGCAGGTGGAGGAGACCTTCCGGCGCCAATTCCAGATCGACCTCGTGCACGTCAAGGCCGCCGACCGCTTCGTCGAGGCCCTCAACGACATCGCCGACCCCGAGCGCAAGCGCAAGATCATCGGCGAGACGTTCATCCGAGTCTTCGAGGAAGTGGCTGCCGACCACCAGGATGCCCGCTTTCTCGTCCAGGGCACGCTCTATCCGGACATCATCGAGTCCGGCACGAAGGACGCGGCGAAGATCAAATCCCATCACAACGTCGGCGGACTTCCCGACGACCTGCAGTTCGAGCTCGTCGAGCCCCTGCGCAATCTGTTCAAGGACGAAGTGCGGGTGATGGGCGAGGAGCTCGGCCTGCCCGAGGAGATCGTGTGGCGTCAGCCGTTTCCGGGGCCGGGTCTGGCCGTGCGCATCGTCGGCACGATCACGCCCGAGCGCCTCGAGATCCTGCGCCGGGCCGACGCCGTCGTCGTCGAGGAGATCAAGCGGGCGGGGCTCTACCACGATCTGTGGCAGAGCTTCGCCGTGTTGCCCGTCGTGCGCAGCGTCGGCGTCATGGGCGACGAGCGCACCTACGCCTATCCCATCGTCATCCGCGCTGTGACGAGCGACGACGCCATGACGGCCGACTGGGCTCGCCTCCCCTACGACGTCCTGGAGCGAATTTCGAGCCGGCTCATCAACGAGGTCCCGGGTGTCAACCGGGTGGCGTTCGACGTGACGTCGAAGCCCCCGGGCACGATCGAGTGGGAGTAGCGATTCCGCCCCGCGGGTAGGTTCGCTTGCCATGCGAGCGAATCTGGTCAAGATCGGCGCGTGCGTGTTCGTGGCGGCCGCCATCGCCGTCGTCGGTTGGACGCCCAGCGGCGGGAGGGCCGAAGGCGCCACCGGTGGGGCTCCCAACGTTGTCGTTCGGCTGCCCAACACGGGCACGGGACTGAACGGCGGCAGGGACATCCGGGTGCGCGTGTCGGTCACATGTGTGAACGCCTCGCCCGGTCCCGTCGCCGTGGCGATCGCCCAGCAGCGGGGGAGCCGCACGATCCGGGGCACGGGCCAGAGCACGAAGGCGTACCGCTGCAACGGGCGCACGCAGCACGTGGGAGTCCTCGTCCACGCCAAGAAGGGCTTCTTCGTGCCCGGGGCGGCGAACGCCACCGCCGACGTGCAGGTCTGCAACAGCGCCAACGTCTGCGTGGCCGGTCACGACGCCCGCGCCATCGACCTCGTGGCGCCCCGGACGACCACCACGACGACGGCGCCGCCGACGAGTTCCTCGATACCGCAGGGCGGCTAGTTCGCTTCGGCCCTGGCGTCGGGAGCGTGGTGGTGCGCCAAACTGCTGACGGGGCGGGCAGGTGAAAGTGCGACGCCCCGACATCGACTTCTCGGACGTCGGTCCGCACTGGGCGCCGAACACCGAGGCGGCCCACCTGATCAACGCGGCCAACTTGGTGCCAGCGTACGTGGAGCCCTTTCTCCTCAAGGTGATGCGGCAGGCCAAGCGGAGGCTCGACCCAGCTGGGGACGCCGACCTGCTGGCCGATCTCGACATCTTCAACGGCCAGGAAGCGCAGCACACGAGGATGCACGCCGCCGCCTTCCGTGTGGTGCGCGACCGCTATCCCGGCGTCGTCGAGTACGAGGACGCGTACCGGGCCAGCTACGACCGGTTCTTGGCGGGCAAATCGCTGCGCTTTCTGCTTGCGTACGCCGACGGCTTCGAGGCGTACGCGTCGGCGACTGCGCCGGCATGGGTGGACGGCGCCCTGGATCCGCTCTTTGCGGGCGGAGACCAACGTTCGCTCGACGTGTGGAAGTGGCACCTGGCTGAGGAGTACGAGCACCGCTCGGTCGTCTTCTCGGTTTACGAGCGCCTGTACGGACGGCCCGCCTGGCGTGCGTGGCTCTACCGCGCCGCCATGTACGTCTACACCCAGGTTCACCTCGGGTGGTTCACGGCCAGGCTCTACCGGTACCTGTTGGCCCGCGATCGCGCCGGCATGAGCGCCAGGGAGCGCATTGCTTCGCGCCGCCGGACCCGGGCGGTTGCCGTGCACGCGGGCCGGGCTTTTCTACGCGACATGCTGCGTCCGCTGTCGCCTGTCTACGACCCGGCTCGTGTCCCGCCGCCGACGCGACTGGAGGAGACGCTGGCTCGTTACGACGCTCCCTGAGGCTTCGCGTTCCTGTCAGAGGCCGCCGGTAGGGTGGCCGCGGCGATGGGTGAACCGGCCGGACTGCTCGACAGCCTCAATCCGGTCCAGCGGGAGGCGGTGACCCACCCCGGCGGGCCGTTGCTCATCGTCGCCGGCGCCGGGTCGGGCAAGACCCGAGTCCTCACCCACCGCATCGCCTGGTTGATCAAGGAGCAGGGGATCTCGCCGTTCGAGATCCTGGCGATCACCTTCACGAACAAGGCGGCCGACGAGATGAAGTCGCGGGTCGCCGCTCTCGTCGGGCCTGTCGCCCAGAAGATGTGGGTGTCGACGTTCCATTCGGCGTGCGTCCGCATCCTGCGGCGCGACGCCCAGCGCCTCGGCTACAAGTCATCGTTCACCATCTACGACCAGGCCGACGCCGAGCGCCTGACGACGTACGTCCTTCGCGACCTGAACATCGACCCCAAGCGCTTCCCGCCGCGGTCGGTGCACGCGGTCATCAGCCAGGCCAAGAACGACCTGGTCGACGTGGAGACGTACACCGAGCGAGCGCAGACGATCTACGAGCGCCGCATCGCGCAGGTCTACGCCGAGTACCAGCGACGCCTCCTCGCCAACAGCGCCATGGACTTCGACGACCTGCTGATGGTCACCGTCCAGCTCCTACGAACGCAGCCCGACGTCCTCGCCCACTACCAGGACCGCTTCAAGCACGTCCTCGTCGACGAGTTCCAGGACACCAACAAGGCCCAGAACGAGCTCGTCCTCCTCCTTGGCAGGGACCACCAGAACGTCTGCGTCGTCGGAGACAGCGACCAAAGCGTCTACAAATTTCGGGGTGCTGACATTCGGAACATTCTGGAGTTCGAGGAGGCATTTCCGAGCGCCACACTGATCGTCCTCGAGCAGAACTACCGGTCGACGCAGACGATCCTCGACGCGGCCAACGCCGTCATTGCGAACAACCTCATGCGCAAGCCCAAGGCGCTGTGGACCGAGCAGGTCGGTGGTGAGCTCATCGAGCGCTACTTCGCCGAGGACGAGCACGAAGAGGCCCGCTGGCTGGTGCAGGAGGTGCACCGGCTGCACGACAACGCCTACCGCTGGGGCGACGTCGCCGTCTTCTACCGCACGAACGCCCAAAGCCGCGTCGTGGAAGAGGAGCTGGTCCGCGCCGAGGTGCCCTACCGCATCATCGGCGGCACGAGGTTCTACGAACGCCGGGAGGTCAAGGACGCCCTCGCCTACCTGCGGGCGATCGTGAACCCGACCGACGAGGTGTCGCTGAAGCGCATCATCAACGTCCCCAAGCGGGGCGTGGGCGACACGTCGCTCGGCCGCATCGACGCCTTCGCCGCGTCACACGGGATGACCTTTGCCGAGGCGCTCGATCACGCCGAAGAGGCAGGCGTCCACGGGCGGGCCCTGACCGGCGTGCGGGAGCTGGTCGACCTTCTGGAGGATCTGCGGGCCGTCGACGACGGGCCGCGCGTCGTGCTCGAAGCGATCCTCGACCGCACGGGGTACGCGGCCGAGCTCGAAAACACCCGGTCCCTCGAAGCGCAGGGTCGGCTCGAGAACCTGGCCGAGCTGGTCGGCGTCGCCGGGGAGCACGAGTCCATCGAAGAGTTCCTGGAGGCCGTCAGCCTCGTGGCCGACCAGGACGAGCTGACCGACGACGACTCGAGCGTCGTATTGATGACGCTGCACACGGCCAAGGGCCTCGAGTTCCCGGCCGTGTTCATCGTCGGCCTGGAGGACGGCGTGTTTCCGCACCTGCGCTCGCTGGGCGAGCCTGACGAGCTCGAGGAGGAGCGGCGCCTCTGCTACGTCGGGATCACCCGGGCGCGCGAGCGTCTCTACCTGTCGAACGCGTGGAGCAGGTCGTTGTTCGGGTCGACGCAGTACAACCCTCCGAGCCGCTTCCTCAACGAGATCCCCGAGCATCTCACGCGCATGGTCGAGGGAGGCAGGCAGGCCCGGTTGAGCGAGCGGGGCCGGGCCAGCATCGTGGATTCGGTGATGCGCGGCCGCGGCGCCACGCCCGCCCGCACAACCGGCGCTGAGAACATGGGGCTTCGGGTAGGTGACGACGTGATGCACGGCAAGTGGGGCGAAGGCATCGTCCTCGAGGTCATCGGCGAGGGCGACAAGGCCGAGGGCATCGTGCGGTTCTCGAGCGTCGGCGAGAAGCGCCTGCTGTTGGCGTGGGCGCCGCTGAAGAAGATCGGCGCGTAGAGAGTTCGTGCACCTGTTCGCCGTCAACCTGGCCAAGCCGGCGCTGGGTTGGGGCGACATCGTCCTGCGGCTCGTGGCGGCGGCGGCCCTCAGCGGCGCCGTCGGCCTCGAGCGGGAGATCGCCGGCCAGCCGGCCGGGCTGCGCACGCACATCACGCTCGGCCTCGGCGCCGCCCTGTTCGGCATCCTCTCCGTCCACGGGTTCGACGCCTACGTGGCCGGTCGCAACACGAACAACTACCAAATCGACGTGTCTCGCGTGGCGTCGCAGGTCGTCGTCGGCGTCGGCTTCCTCGGCGCCGGGGCCATCCTCAAGGAGGGCGCGTCCATCCGGGGGCTCACCACCGCCGCCAGCCTGTGGGCCACGGCCGCCATTGGCCTGGCGTGTGGGCTGGGGAGCTTCTTCGCGGCCACGGCGGCGGCAGTGGCGCTGGTGCTGTCGCTGATCCTCCTGCGCTCGCCGCGGCGGTGGGTCAGGCGGCGCCTGGCCCGGAGCCTCGAGACCGTGATCATCCACGTGAAGCACGGGGCCAACCCCAGCGAGGTCGTCTCCGCGCTGCACGAGATCGAGGGATGCGACGTGCGTGCGCTGTCCATCCGGCGGGAAGAGGACGCCCTCACCATCGAAGCCGACCTGAAGTCGTCGCCGGAGTGCGACCTGGAGGCGGCGCTCGGTGCGATCGCCGGCCGGCACGACGTCACCGGCCTCGATCTCGCCTGACGGCGCCGGCTCGGCAAGACTGACGCCGCCGTCGAGACTGACACCGCCGTCAGCCGGGTAGAGGGGTGCACGTGAACCAGCTGGAGCGTTTTCGGGTCGCGTTCTCGGGCGACGTGACGTTGTCGAATCTGTTCGAGCGGCTCGGGAAGGCCAACGGCGACGCACCCCTCGTCGAGGAGGCCGACGGCGGCCTCAAGCTGACGTTCGCGGAAGCCGCCGACCGGGTGGCCCGCATCGCGGGGGGTGTCCGGGCCAAGATCGAACCCGGCGACCACGTCGTCGTGAACGCGCCCAACGGCTATGAGTTCTTTCTCCTGTGCATGGGGATCGTCAGCGCCGGCGGCATCGCCGTGCCTGTGAACCCGCAGATGCGGGACGAAGAGATCGAGTACGTGAAGAACGACTCCTCGGCCACGCTGATGGTGAAGTCGGCCGACGAGGTGAAGGGCGAGCCGGTGGAGCCGGCCGACGTCGAGCCGGGTGACGTCGCCGGTGTCTTCTACACGTCGGGGACGACGGGCAAGCCCAAGGGCGCCCAGCTCAGCCACAAGGCGCTTCTCGGCTCGGGCGTGATGATGGCGGCGTATCCGGCCGGGCTACGGCGCGACGAGGCGGTGTCGGGCATGCCCGTCGCTCACATCGCCGGGTTCAGCATCCTGCTCATGCTGGCGTGCGGCGGCATCCCCGTGTTCCTTCTGCCGAAGTTCCGCCCGGACCGGGCCCTCGACGCCATCGAGGGCCGGCGGGCGACCATGTTCGTCGGCGTGCCCGCCATGTACCGGATGATGTTGGAGGCAGGCGCCGAGGACCGCGACCTCAAGTCGGTGCGTCTGTGGGCGTCGGGAGCCGACGTCATGCCGGAGGACCTGATTCGCAAGTTCAAGAAGATGGGCGCGACCGCGACGCTGCCCGTCGTCGGCGCGTCCGTCGGCGAGGCCGCCTTCGTCGACGGCTACGGCATGGTGGAGCTGGGTGGCGGCGTCGCCGTCCGCTTCTCGATGCCGCTGATGAACCTCCCCGTCGCCCGGAACGTGGTGTCACCACTACCCGGGTATCGCCTGCGCGTCATCGACGAGGACACGGGCGACGACGTCCGCATCGGCCAGGTCGGCGAGCTCGTCGTCAAGGGGCCCGGCGTGATGAAGGGCTACCACGGCAAGGACGAGGCGACGCGGGAGACGATCACCGAGGACGGCTGGTTACGCACCGGCGACCTGGCCCGCAAGGGACCGCTCGGGCTCGTCGAGTTCGCCGGGCGCAAGAAGCACGTGATCAAGCACGGCGGCTACTCGGTGTTCGCTGTGGAAGTGGAGCGGACCCTCGAGGAGCACGCCGACGTCGTGGAGGCCGCCGTCATCGGCCTGCCCGACCAGCGGAAGGGAGAGATCCCCGTCGCGGTCGTGCGCGTCACGCCGGGCTCGAACGTCTCCGAGAAGGAGCTCATCGACTGGGCGCGCGAGCACATGGCCGAGTACAAGGCGCCGCAGCGAATGCGGATCGTCGAGGACTTCCCGCGCACCGGCACCGAGAAGGTTCAGAAGGACGAGCTCCTGAAGCTGTTTCAGGGGGACGACAAGCACTGACCGCTTCTTGGCGCAGGAATGTGCGGATCCCGCACATTCCTGCGCCAAGAAGGCAGGTTCAGCGGGCCGGCATGTCGGCGACGCTGACGGTCCGGCCCCCTAGGTTGTCGCCGTGGCGTACGACGCTGTAGTCATCGGCGCCGGGCACAACGGGCTGACGTGCGCCTGCTACCTGGCGCGGGCGGGCCTGAAAGTGCTCGTGGTCGAGCAGTACCGCGAGTACGGCGGGATGACGATCAGTGAGGATGTCGCAGCGCCCGGATACCTGTCCGACGTGCACGCCAGCGGCTATCTCGTGGCCAAGCTGGCCCCCGCCCAGGAGGACCTCGAGCTGACCGCTCACGGGCTCGAACTCATCACGCCGGACCCGAACTGGGCACTGGTGACGACCGACGGGTGGAGCCTGCTGATCGGCCGGGACATCGAGGAGACCGTCCGCAACATCGCTCGCTACTCGCAGAAGGACGCGGCGACGTGGAAGGCGCTGTACGAGCGCTACCTCGCAGCCAAGCCGGCCATCGTCAAGGGCATGTACTCCGCGCCCCAGACCGAAGCGGCCCACCTGGCTCAGCTCAGCCAGGATCCGCAGGGCGGCGACGAGTTCCGCTTCGAGATGCAGACGGCGAGGTCGTGGGTCAACGAGACGTTCGACAACGAGACTGTGCGCGCCTTCGTGGCATCGTTCTCCTTCCACGCCGCCGCCTCGCCGGACGACGTCGGCGGGGGTGAGTTCGCCTGGCTGTTCTCGAGCGTCGTCCAGGACGTCGGCGTCAGCATCGTCAAGGGCGGCATGCATCGCGTCTCGGCCGCCCTCGCCGCCGACCTCGAGGGCCACGGCGGTGAGATCCGGACCAACGCGTCGGTCGACAAGGTCGTCGTCAACGGCGAAAGGGCGCGTGCTGTCCGTCTCACAGGCGGCGACGAGATCGCTGTCGACCGGGTCGTGGCGTCGAATGCCGACCCGTACCACCTGACCATCGACCTGTTGGGCGAGGACGTCGTCGGCAACGCCATCGCCGACAAGCTTCGGCACTACGAGTGGGGTGACTCGTTCTTCACGATCCACGCCGCCCTCAGCGAGCCCGTGCCGTTCGCTGCAGGCGACGACATCGGCCACGCCGGCTACATCCACGTCCAGCCGTCCACTATCGAGGAGCTGTCCGAGATCTTCGCCCAGTGCCGGGCGGGCGTGCCCCCCGAGACGCCGCTGGTCGGTGTCGTGAACGAGGCCGTCGTGGACCCGAGCCGGGCGCCCGCCGGCAAGGGCCTCATCAAGTTCGTCGTCCACTACGTGCCCTATCGGCGCGCCGACGGTCGCTGGTGGGACGACGCCGACGAGGCCTATGCCGACCACATCGTCGACTGGCTCGACGGCACAGCCCTGCCCGGGCTGCGCAACAGGATCACCAACCGAGTGGTGCACTCGCCGCTCGATCTCGAACGACGGCTCCCGAGCTCGGTGCACGGCACGCACCAGCACGGCGCCTTCGTGCCCTACCAACACGGGGCCATGCGCCCCATCCCCGAGTTCGGCCACTTCCGCGCCACGCCGCTGACCAACGTCTACTTGTGCGGTGCCGGCAGCCACCCCGGGTCGGGCGTCAGCCTGGGCCCGGGCTACAACGCGGCCCAGGCCATCTGCGACGACCTCGGCCTGACGTTCCCGGGAGCGGCGAGCGCCTAGACCTGCTGGTGCAGATCGACCACCAAGTCACCGCTCTTGTCGATCGACGTCTTGTAGTGGACGAGTCCGGCGCCGTCGGGGGGGTAGTTCTTCCCGCTGCACGGGTCACGGAAGGTGCGCGACGGCGGCGTCCACTTCACGGCGCACGACCTGGACTCGCCCGCGGGGTGAACGTCGAAGGCGACCCACTGGTCGCTGCCGACGTGGTTGACGTAGATGTCGCGGCCCTTCTGGAGAGGATCGGCGAACAGCAGCGGCCCATTGCGGTCGACGATCTGGGCCTGGTTCTTGGCCTTGCCCACCTTGAACGTGTTCGAGCCCAGCTTGCTCTTGGCCTTGCCCGTCCCGACCAACGACACCACACCGGCGAAGATCACGACGGCGACGATGACGCCCGCCGCGGCGCTGAGGATGACCATACGGCTGCGGTTGGGATCCGGACGCCGGCTCAATTCACCCAACGTTCGGTCGCTCGACTGATACGCCGGTCGCGATCGCCGGGCGTCGCCTCCTGGAGGGCCGACGCGATCGCCAGGCGCAGCCCGGCGGGATCGGGCTCGGGCACGACGCCGTCGACGATGCCGAGGTGCAGCAGGTCGGCGCTGGTCAGCTTCAACAGCGCAGCCAGCTCGGGGGCCTTGGCGGCGTCCCGGGCCAGGATGGCGGCCGCGCCTTCGGGCCCGATCACCGAGAAGACGGCGTGCTCCTGGATGAGGAGGCGATCGGCGTGGCCGAGGGCCAGCGCGCCGCCGCTGCCGCCTTCGCCGACGCACACGCTGACGCTCGTCGTCGGAAGGTCGGCCATCGCCCCGAACGTGCGGGCGATCTCCCCGGCGACGCCGTCCGCCTCCGACGACGCGCTCGGATCGGCGCCCGGCGTGTCGACAAAGGTCAGCAGCGGCAGTGACAGCCGGCCGGCGAGGGCGATGGCGCGCTGGGCGAGCCGGTAGCCCTCCGGCCGGGGGCGTCCGTCCGCGGCGTGGCGGTCCATGGCGACGACCACCACCCTTCCCCCTTCGATGGTCGCCAGCCCGGCCCGTATCACGGGGTCGATCCCCCGCAGCTCCGTCCACGACGAGCACAGGCGGGCGGCCCAGTCGACCCCGCTGGCGCGGAACGGCAGGCGGGCCTGCTGGACCTGGCCCCAGGCGCTCTCGTCGAACGTCGTCTCGCCGAACACACCGCCGAAGCGCCGGGGCGCCAATGGCACGTCGCGCAGGCCGAGCGCGGCCTCGATCCACGGCCCGCCGTCGGCGGTCACGGCGTCGATGAGGGCGTTGTCGTAGGCCGACTCGGCCGTGTGTGATCCCTCGGGCAACCGCGTTCCGGTCGTCAGCTCGACGACGCGCGGGCCGGCGAAGCCGATGGTTGCACCGGGCTCGGCGGCGCGCAGGTCGGCCAGCGACGCGTACGAGGCGTAGACGCCGCCGGTCGTCGGTGACCGCATGAAGGCGAGCGACAGCAGGCCCGCCCGTGCGTGGGCCATGGCCGCCGAGGAGGTCCGCGCCATCTGGATGAGCGACACCATCCCCTCCTGCATGCGCGCCCCACCCGACGCCGGCAGCACGACCATCGGCAGCCGCTGCTCGGCCGCCCGCCGATAGGCGCGCACCACCTTCTCACCGTGGGCGGCGCCCATCGACCCGCCCATGACGTCGAAGCGACCCTCGACGAAGGCGTAGTGCTCCGTGCGCCCAGCGACCACCGACTCGTCGTCAGGAGGCTTGTAATCAGGCCACCCCAAGGGGTTGCCGCCACGCAGATCGGCGTCCCATTCCGCCTGGGTCTGGTGCGGAGGCATCCACCTAGTATCACTGCCGTGGAGCGCCGGTACCGCGTTGTCGTGGCCAAGCCGGGCCTCGATGGACACGACCGGGGCGCCAAGGTGATCGCCAGGGCCCTCCGCGACGCCGGCTTCGAGGTCATCTACACGGGCCTGCACCAGACCCCCGAACAGGTGGCCGAGACGGTCGTCCAGGAGGACGCCGACGCCGTTGGGCTTTCGCTCCTCTCGGGTGCCCACATGACGCTCTTCCCCAAGGTCATCGAGCTGCTCCAGAACAAGGGCGCCGACGACGTCCTCGTGTTCGGCGGCGGGATCATCCCCGACGCCGACATCCCCAAGCTCAAGGAGATCGGGGCGGCCGAGATCTTCACCCCCGGCTCGTCGATGTCGTCGATCACCGAGTGGCTGCAGAAGGCGCTCGACGAGCGCCACGCCAACAACTAGCGCGACAGGCGACTGAATGGATCTCTTCGAATACCAAGGAAAGCAGTACTTCGCCCGCTTCGGCATCCCCGTCTCGCCCGGCGGCGTCGCCGACTCGGTCGAAGATGCCGTGGCCCAAGCCGACAAGGCCGGCTATCCGGTCGTCGTCAAGGCCCAGGTCCAGGTCGGCGGGCGGGGCAAAGCGGGCGGCATCAAGTTGGCCGATGACGCCGAACAGGTCCGCGAGCACGCGTCCAACATTCTCGGCATGGACATCAAGGGCCACGTCGTTCGCCGGCTGTGGATCGAGCGCGCGTCCGACATCGACCAGGAGTACTACGCGTCCTTCACCCTCGATCGCTCGGAGAAGAAGCACCTCGGCATGCTTTCGTCACAGGGCGGCGTCGAGATCGAGACCGTCGCCGACAAGAACCCCGAGGCCATCGCCCGTCTCCACATCGACCCCGTCAACGGGCTCAGCGCAGAAGCGACTCAAGAGTGGGTCGGCCGGGCCAACCTCGACCCCAGAGCGGTGGAAGGCACCGTCGACATCCTCCGGAAGCTCTACACGTGCTTCGTCGAGGGCGACGCCGACCTGGTCGAGATCAACCCGCTGATCCTCACGCCCGAGGGCAAGGTCCACGCCCTTGACGCCAAGGTCACCCTCGACGACAACGCAGCGTTCCGTCATCCCGAGTGGGACGAGTTCCGGGGCCTCGAGCAGCTCGACCCTCGCGACGCTCTGGCCAAGGAGAAGGGCCTGCAGTACGTCGGCCTCGACGGCACCGTCGGCATCATCGCCAACGGCGCCGGGCTGGCCATGAGCACGTGCGACGTCGTCAACCAGGTGGGCGGATCGCCCGCCAACTTCCTCGACATCGGCGGCGGCGCCAACGCCGAGGTCATGGCCAACGCCCTCGGCGTGATCAACACCGACGAGAAGGTGCAGGCCATCTTCATCAACATCTTCGGCGGCATCACGAGAGGCGACGAGGTGGCGAACGGGATCGTCCAGGCCCTCAGCTCGGTCGACATCCGGCCTCCGATCGTCATCCGCCTCGACGGCACCAACGCCGACCAGGGTCGGGCCATCCTCGAGGACATGGAGTCCGACCGGTTCATCTCCAAGCCCACGATGCTCGAAGCCGCCCGCACCGCCGTCGAGCTCGCCGGGGGCACTCCCCTGTGAGCGAGCACCGAAGCGAAGCGAAGGAGCGCAGCGACCAATGAGACAGTGCATTTGCTCACTGCGGCCGACGAAGGAGGCGGCCCCGTGAGCATCTTCGTGGACGAAAAGACGAAGGTGGTCGTGCAGGGCCTGACGGGCGGCCAGGGGCGCTTCCACGGACTGCGCAACCGGGACTACGGCACCAAGGTCGTCGCCGGCGTCACCCCGGGGAAGGGCGGCTCCGACGTCGAGGGCATTCCCGTCTACGACAGCGTCGAGGAGGCGGTGCAGAAGGCGGGCGCCGACGCCAGCTTCGTCGTCGTGCCGCCCAAGGCGGCGCCCGACGCCATCCGCCAGGCCGCCGCCGCCGGCATCCGCGTCATCGTCAACATAACCGAGGGCATTCCCATGCAGGACGAGGTCCTCGTCTTCAACGAGCTGAAGCGCAACCACCCCGACACTCAGCTGATCGGGCCGAACTGCCCGGGCGTGATCTCGCCCGGCAAGTGCAACATCGGCATCACCGCCGGGGAGATCGCGAAGCCGGGCGGCCCCGTCGGCATCGTGTCCCGGTCGGGCACGCTGACCTACCAGGCCCTGTACGAGCTGACCCAGGCCGGCATCGGTCAGACGACATGTGTCGGCATCGGCGGAGACCCCGTCCCCGGCACCAGCTTCATCGACTGCCTCAGCCGCTTCCAGGCCGACCCCGACACCAAGGCCGTGATCATGATCGGCGAGATCGGTGGGTCGGCCGAGGAGCAGGCCGCCGAGTACATCAAGGCGGAGATGGACAAGCCCGTCGTCGCCTACATCGCGGGCGTTACCGCCCCTCCGGGCAAGAAGATGGGCCACGCCGGCGCCATCATCTCCGGCTCCACGGGCACGGCCCAAGCGAAGATCGACGCCCTGGAGGCGGCCGGCGCCAAGGTGGGCCAGAACCCCACCGAGATGGCGGATCTGATGCGCGAGGTCGTCGCCGCGCTCTAACGCCCCCGGCGTTTGTGCAATCTGGTGTCAGTGCCACGTAGGCAGGTGTTCCAACTGGCCGTGGGCGCGGTGTTGGCCGCGGTGCTGACGGCGTGCGGGTCGATGTCGACAGCGACGCGCCTTCCGCTCGAGCGGGCCGCGGGCACGCTCCCGACCGCGACGACGGCCACGACCACCGCGCCGGCGCCACCGACGACGCCCCCGCCGACGGCTCCTCCACCCGGCACCGTCCCCCCAGCCAACGCGGTCATGTCGCCGCGCGGCTTCGCGCTGCCGGTCGACAGCCGGGATGACCGAGGCTGGCTTGTCGAGACGCCATGTGGGAACAGGACGCCGCTCACGGCCGGCACGCCGCTCGCCACGCCGACCGTCGTGCTCGACCCCGGCCATGGCGGCGGCGAGACCGGCGCCATCGGCCCCAATCATCTGCGTGAGGCAGTCGTGAACCTGGCCGTGTCGCAGTTCGCCAAGCAGGCGCTCGAAGCGAACGGCGTCAGCGTCGTGCTGACACGGCCCGGCGACGACCGGGTCGTTCTGACGACGCGGTCGGCGCTCGTGCGCAAACTGCGCCCGGCGGCCATGGTGTCGATCCACCACAACTCGAGCCCCGACGGCCCGCGCGACAGCCCCGGCACGGAGACCTACTACCAGTACCGGTCACCGCGGTCGAAGCGCTTGGCCGGCCTGATCTACGAGGAGGTGTTCCGGGCGCTCTCCCAGTACCAGGTCCAGTGGGTGGGTCTCATCGACGCCGGCGCCAAGTACCGCCTGAACCAGAGTGGCGGCGACTACTACCACATGCTTCGGGAAACGGCCGGGACGCCGTCGGTCATCGCCGAGCTGGCGTTCATCTCCGACGCGCCCGAAGCTGATCTGCTGGCCCGGCCCGACGTGCAACGCGTAGAGGGCGACGCGGTGGCCCGTGGGATCCTGCGTTACCTGCGAACCCAGGACCCGGGGTCGGGCTACGTCACCCCAGTCCCGAGGCCGTCGGCCGACAACGGCGGCGGCGCCGAAGGCTGCGTCGACCCCCCGCTGTAGTCACCCACGCCAGTCGGCGAAGCGCGGTTCGCCGGCGGCGGCCCACACGCCGTAGGCGAAGGCGGCGGCCACGAGGAGGCCGACCCAGGCGCCCCACCCGTAGTACTGGGTGATCGCCACCTTGACGGCGACGAGGACGAAGACGACGAAGGCCTGGACGAGCTGGATCCGCACCCACGGCACGGCGACGTCGGGCAGCCCCGTGTCGCTGATGCGGGTGACGACCACCTCGACCAGCAGGGCGAGCGTCGTCAGCCAGGCGAGCACCGCCAGCCACCCCTGCGGCGGCTCCAGGGCGGTGCGGGTGATCTCGAAGCCGAGGACGAAGCCCCGGTCGTACCAGGGGGCGAAGAACAGCGTCGCCATGAGGAGCACGCCGGAGACGACCACGAGCCGGACGGCGTACTCCTTGCGCACCGGTCGCAGTCCAGCACACAGGCCGCTGATAACTTCCGAAGCATGCGGATCGGGGTGCTCGCATCGGGTGGAGGCAGCAACCTGGAGGCGATCCTCGACGCCGGGATCCCGGTGTCCGTAGTCGTCGTCGACCGCCCCTGCCGGGCCATCGACCTGGCCGACGCCGCGGGCGTGGCCCACGAGCTCGTCGAGTGGAACGGCGACCGTCTGGACTTCACCCACCGCGTGGTCGACGCCCTCGAGCGCCACGGCGTGGAGCTCGTCGCCATGGCCGGATTCATGCGCATCCTCGACAAGCCGATCTTCGATGCCTTCCCGGGTCGGGTGCTCAACACTCACCCGTCACTGCTGCCATCGTTCCGCGGCGCGCACGCCGTGGCCGACGCCCTCGAGGCGGGGGTGAAGGTCACCGGCTGCACCATCCACGTCGCCGTCCCCGAGGTCGACGCCGGGCCGATCCTCGCCCAGGAGGCGGTGCCCGTCCACGACGACGACACCGTCGAGGCGCTGCACGAGCGGATCAAGGCGGTCGAGCACCGGCTCTATCCCGACACCATCAAGACATTCATGGAGCGCACGTGAAGGCCCTCATCTCCGTCTACGACAAGACCGGGCTGACCAATCTGGCCCGGGGCCTCGTGGACCTTGGCTGGGAGATCGTGTCCAGCGGCGGGACGGCTACGGCCCTGTCCGACGAGGGCATCCCCGTGACCCCCGTCGAGGAGCTCACGGCGTCGCCCGAGATGCTCGGCGGGCGGGTGAAGACCCTGCACCCGCGCATCCACGGCGGGATCCTCGCCGACCGCGACAAGCCCGAGCACAGTGCCGATCTCGAGGGCCAAGGCATCGAACCCATCGACCTCGTGGTCTGCAACCTCTATCCGTTCCGGTCCAAGCCTTCGCTCGAGATGATCGACGTGGGCGGGCCGACGATGGTGCGCGCCGCGGCCAAGAACCACGCCCACGTCGGCGTCGTGGTCGACCCGGGGGACTACGGCCAGGTCCTCGACGAGCTGCGGGCCGACGGCGCCCTCTCCGCTGAGACCAAGCGACGGCTGGCCCGCGCCGCCTTCGCCCACACGGCCGCCTATGACGCCGCCATCGTCGCGTGGTTCGACGAGGGCGACGTCCTGCCGCCCACGATCCACCTGGCCCTCACGCGCGCCCAGAGCGTCCGCTACGGCGAGAATCCCCACCAGCAGGCGGCCCGCTACCGCGAGGTCGGCCAGCACGGGTGGTGGGACTCGATGACCCAGCACGGCGGCAAGGAGCTGTCCTACCTCAACCTGTACGACACAGAGGCGGCCTGGCGTCTGGTCCACGACCTGGGCGACGGCCCGGCCGTGGTCATCGTCAAGCACGCCAATCCTTGCGGCGCGGCGGTCGCCGACGACATCGAGACGGCGTACACGCGCGCCCACGCGTGCGACCCCGTCTCGGCGTTCGGCGGCATCGTCGCCGCCAACCGGCCCGTCAGTCTGGCCATGGCGGAGGCGCTGGCTCCGGTCTTCACCGAGGTCGTCGTCGCCCCCGCGTACGAGGCCGGCGCCCTCGAGGCCCTGACGGCCAAGAAGAACCTGCGCGTCCTCGAAGCCGACCCGCCGGGCCACCAGCGCTTCGACCTCCGCTCGATCGACGCCGGCCTGCTCGTGCAGGAGCCCGACCGCTTCATCAGCCAGCGCCCCGACTGGCGGGTGGCCACCAAGGCGCGGCCCACCGACGACCAGTGGGCCGACCTGGCGTTGGCGTGGCGAGTGTGCGCCTGGGTGAAGTCCAACGCCATCACGTTCGTCAAGCACGGCCAGGCCGTCGGCATCGGCGCCGGCCAGCAGAACCGGGTCGACTCGGTGCGCATCGCCGCCCGTAAGGCCGACGGCCGGGCCCGGGGCGGCGCCTGCGCCAGCGACGCCTTCTTCCCCTTCCGCGACAACATCGACGAGCTGGCCGCCGCCGGCATCGGCGCCGTCGTGCAGCCGGGCGGCTCGCTGCGCGACGAGGAGGTCATCGCCGCCGCCGACGAGCACGGCCTCGCCATGGTCTTCACCGGCGAACGCCACTTTCGGCACTGATGGGCGGCGCCATTCTCGACGGAGCCGCCATCGCCGCGGCCGTGCGCGCCGAACTGGCCGAGGAGGTGGCGTCGCTGGCCCAGATCGGCATCACGCCGGGCCTCGGCACCATCCTCGTCGGCGACAACCCGGCGAGCGCCTCCTACGTGCGCCTCAAGCATCAGGACTGCGAGGAGATCGGCATCCGCTCGTTCGGCGAGCACCTGTCCGACGACACGAGCCAGGACCGCCTTCTCGAGGTCATCCAGTCCTACAACGCCAACCCCCAGATCGACGCCTTCCTCGTGCAGCTGCCGCTGCCGAAGCAGCTCGACGAGCTGCAAGCCCTGCTCGCCGTCGACCCCGAGAAGGACGTCGACGGTCTGCACCCGGTCAACCTCGGTCGGCTGGTGATGGGAAACCTGGGACCTGTTGCCTGCACGCCCGCGGGGATCGTGGAGCTGCTGGTGCGCTACGGCGTCCCCATCGAGGGCAAGCACGTCGTGATCATCGGCCGCGGGCTCACGATCGGCCGCCCGCTCGCCAACCTCCTCGCCCTGAAACGCGAGCACGCCAACGCCGCCGTCACGGTGGTGCACACGGGCGTGGCCGAGCTCGGCTACTACACCCGCCAGGCCGACATCCTCGTCGCCGCCGCCGGCTCGCCGGGACTGGTCAAGTCCGACATGGTCAAGCCGGGCGCCGCCGTCATCGGCGCCGGCGTGACGATGGACGGCAAGAGGGTCGTGAGCGACGTCGAGGAGTCGGTGGCAGACGTCGCCGGTTGGATCACGCCGCGCATCGGCGGCGTCGGCCCGATGACAAGGGCCATGCTCCTGCGCAACACCGTCCTCGCCGCCTCCAAGCGGCGTTCCTGACCCCGCTCGGTAGCCTCTCTCGTCGATGGCGAAGATCGCCGACCTTCTCGCCGCGGGCCCGACGTACTCCTTCGAGTTCATGCCGCCGCGCACCGAAGAGATGCTGCGCAACCTGGAGAAAACGCTGCTCGAGCTGGAGCCTTTGGGTCCGTCGTTCTGCTCGGTGACGTACGGCGCCGGGGGCTCCACCCGGGACAACACACTCGACGCAGTCCTCTACATCCATCACGACACGTCGATGCTGGCGATGCCCCACCTCACGTGCGTCGGCCAGACCCGCGAGGAGATCGAGGCCCTGCTCGTCCGCTACCGCGACGAGGGCCTCGAGAATGTTCTCGCTCTGGCCGGTGACCCTCCGGCTGACGGTCCGGTCGCCGGTGACTTCACGTACTCGTGCGAGCTCATCGAGCTGGCCCGCTCGATCGGCGACTTCTCGGTCTGTGTCGCCGCCTTCCCGGAAGTGCATCCACGTTCGCCGTCCAGGGAGAGCGATCGTCGGTACCTGGCCGACAAGCTGCGCCTCGCCGACTTCGCCATCACCCAGTTCTTCTGGACGGCCGATCACTACTTCCGGATGATGGACGAGCTCGACGCCCTCGGCGTGACAACGCCCGTGATCCCCAGCGTCTTCCCGGTGATCAACGTGGCCACGGCGAAGCGGTTCACGTCGGTGAACGGCTGCGAGTTCCCGGCGCGGCTGTCGGAGAAGTTCGACCCCATCGCCGACGACGAGGATGAGGTCCGCAAGCTCGGTATCGAAGTGGCCACCGACCTGGCTCAGGAGCTGCTGAGCCAGGACGTCCCGGGCCTGCACATCTACACCCTCAACCGCTCGGCGTCAGCCAAGGAGATCTGGAAGAACCTCGGCCTATCCTCGCTAAATGGCTGACAAGATCACCGCTGCCGACGACGGCGCCCTGGAGGTTTCCGACGAGCCGATCATCCCCTTCATCGAGGGCGACGGCACCGGCGTCGACATCTGGCCCGCAGCTCAGAAGGTGATGGACGCGGCAGCCGCCAAGCACGGCAAGAAGATCGCCTGGAAAGAGGTGCTGGCCGGCCAGAAGGCGTTCGACGAGACGGGCAGCTGGCTGCCCGACGAGACCGTCGAGACGTTCAAGGAGTACCTGATCGGCATCAAGGGCCCGCTGACCACGCCGGTGGGCGGCGGGATCCGCAGCCTCAACGTGGCCCTCCGTCAGATCCTCGATCTCTACGTCTGCCTGCGGCCCGTGCGTTGGTTCCAGGGTGTCCCGTCGCCGGTGCGCCACCCCGAGAAGGTCGACATGGTGATCTTTCGCGAGAACACCGAGGACGTGTACGCCGGCCTCGAGGTCGAGGAGGGCACCCCCGAGGCGTCGAAGCTCATCACGTTCCTCCAGGACGAGATGGGCTGGAAGATCCGTCCCGACTCCGGGGTGGGGATCAAGCCGGTTTCCGAGACCGGTTCCAAGCGCCTCGTGCGCGCCGCCCTCAACTACGCCCAGGAGCGGAAGCGCAAGAGCGTCACCCTGGTGCACAAGGGCAACATCCAGAAGTTCACCGAGGGCGCCTTTCGCAACTGGGGCTACGAGCTGACACGGGAGGAGTTCTCCGACGTCGCCGTCGGCTGGGACGACTGCGGCGGCGATCCGGGCGGCAAGATCCTGGTGAAGGACGCCATCGCCGACATCACCCTGCAGCAGGTGCTGACCCGGCCCGACGAGTTCGACGTCGTCGCCACCACCAACCTCAACGGTGACTACATCTCCGACGCTGTCGCTGCCCAGGTGGGCGGCATCGGGATCGCCCCTGGCGGCAACATCAACTACGTCACCGGCCACTCGATCTTCGAGGCGACCCACGGCACGGCGCCCAAGTACGCCGGCCAGGACAAGGTCAACCCGGGATCCGTGCTGCTCTCGGGCGTGCTGATGTTCGAGCGCCTGGGCTGGCAGAGCGCGGCCGACGACATCATCCGGGCTCTCGAAGCCACCATTGCCGAGAAGATCGTCACCTACGACTTCGCCCGCCTGATGGAGGGCGCAACCGAGGTCAAGACGTCGGAGTTCGCCTCCGCCGTCGTGGACCGGCTGTAGCCGAATCTCTACCGAGGAGCAATCGTGAAGGTCACCGTCGTGGGCGCCGGCTTCTACGGGTCGACACTCGTCCAGCGCATCGCCGAGGCCGACATCGTCGACGAAGTGGTGATGACCGACATCATCGAGGACAAGCCCCAGGGGCTCGCCCTCGACATGATGCAGGCCCGTTCCATCGAGGGCTTCGACACCCGCATCGTCGGCACCAACGGGTACGACGAGACGGCCGGGTCCGACGTATGCGTCATCACTGCGGGCATGCCCCGCAAGCCGGGGATGAGCCGCATGGACCTCCTCGAGACGAACGCCAAGATCGTTGGAGACGTCACCCGCAAGTTCGTGGCCGGGTCTCCCGACGCAGTGATCATCGTCGTCTCCAATCCCCTCGACGAGATGACGGCGCTGTGCGCCCAGGTGTCGGGGTTGCCGAAGCGCCGAGTGATCGGTCAGGCCGGCATGCTCGACACGGCGCGCTTCAAGCACTTCGTGGCCGAGCACCTCGGCGTCTCGCCGAGCAAGGTCGACGCCATGACGCTCGGCTCCCACGGCGACACCATGGTCCCCATCCCGTCGCAGGTGAAGGTGAACGGCAAGCCGCTCCTCGACCAGCTCGAGGCCGAGGTCGTCGACGGCATCGTGCAGAAGACCCGCGACGGCGGCGCCGAGATCGTCGGCCTCCTGAAGACGGGGTCGGCCTACTACGCGCCCTCGTCGGCGGCCGCGGCCATGGTCAAGGCCGTCGTCCGCGACACGGGCGAGACGATGCCCGTCTGCGCCTGGCTGGAAGGCCAGTACGGCATCAAGGACGTCTACCTCGGCGTGCCCGCCCGCATCGGCCGGGAGGGCGTCAAGGAGATCGTCGAGTTGCCGCTGTCGGACGACGAGATCGCGGCCCTGCGCACCGCAGCCGAGGCGGTGCGCAGCAAGCAGGCCGACGTCGCCAACCTCGGCTAGCGGTTCCCTCTAAGTCTTGTACGTCCGCCGGGCCTGGCGGCGGAGGGTCAGGACCTGAACGAGGGCGAAGGCGAAGAAGGCGACGGCCAAGAAGAAGACGGCCATACCGAGGAACAGCGGTTCGTAGAGCAGGCCGCCGAGGCCGACACTGACGGCGGCGCAGCCGAGGAGTCCGACGGGAACCAGCAGGAAGAGATCCCGCTTGGTGCTCGGGGGCGGTTCGGGCTCGGGACCCCAGTCGGCCTCGCCCTCCTCGTCGACGACGATGGGCGGCGGAGGCGGCGGGGCCGTTCGGCGGGGCGCCGCACTCGTCGACGATCCGTTCAAGCCCAGGGCGAGGTCATACGCCCGGCGCCGGACGGGATCGCCGAGGACGGCCCATGCCGCGTTCAGCGCTCCCATGGCCCGCCCGGCGTCGTCGGCGCCGGCCACGTCGGGGTGGTGGCGGCGCGCCTGGGCCCGGTAGGCCCGTTTGATCTCGGCCTCGCTCGCCGACGGCGCAACGCCCAGCACCTCGTAGTGCGTCACGGCGACAAGGGTACGATCCGCGGCCTGTGCAAGACGTGGGCCGGGGCGAGAAGGTCTTCGACCACGAGCCCGTGCGCGGCACGCTTCGCCATCTCGAGTCGCCCGACGACGTCTTGACCCTGCTCGACACCGGGGCCGACGGCGTCGTCGCCCTGGTGCGCGACGCGGGCGCCACGTTCCTGTCGCCGATCTTCCACGAGCTGACGGCGGTCGTGTGCACGAGCGGCACCCGCCGCAGTCACATCGGCATCGTCACCCGCGAGTTCCAGCTGCCCTGCGTGATGGGCGTGCACTTCGATGGCACGGAGCCCGTCGACGGGGCCGACGTGGAGGTCGACTGCTCGGGTGCCGGTGGGATCGTGCGTGCCTGACGACCGCCACCGGGCCGAGGCCGACGACCTGATCGCCTATCACGCCGAGATCAGCGGGGCGATGACGGCCGAGCGCACGGCTCTCGAATCGCAGCTCATCCCCGTGTCGGCGTACATCCTGGTGTCGGCGGCCGAGACGTGGTTCCGGTGGCCCGACATGATGACGGCGGTCGACAAGGCCATGCCGGCTGAGGAGATCGGCACCGCCGGCCGCCGTCCGGGCATGCGCGTCAACGCCGTGCACCTGTGGTCGATCGCCAACATCTACCTGACCGGTCGCAAGCTGCTGACGACATTCGGTGTCGTGGACGACGAGGTCGAGCGCACGTGGACAGTCCTCGACTTCTGGCGCCGGGCCGCCCAGGCATACCGGGGCGACGGGGCGCTGCAGGCCTGGGACGCCGGGTTCACCGTGCGCCCTTACGACCACGCGACCGTCGACCGACTGCTGGCCGGCGCCTCCGCCACGCCCGACGCCGGCGCTCGGGCCGTGGTGAAGAAGCTCAACGCCACGCTGGTCGCCTACCTCTTCCTGCTCTACTTCGACACCCGGGTGGGGACGGGCGACTGCGGCCCGTACCCGCTGGGCGACGGCCGCACGCTTCTCGTGCGGGACTACTACCAACTGGCCCAGAGCGACTTCGCCTGGTCGAGCGTCGCCGCCGGGGTGCCGTACCGCAACCTCACCGCCGCCCTCGTGCTCGAAGGCGTCGACGTCAAGGTGAACGACTGGGGCACGTCGCTCACCGACCCCGAGGACTACCTCGACCACCTCGTCGCCTTCGGCCTGTACACGACCGACGACGGCGACGGCACGCTGCGACCCGTCGCCCAGGACGAATGGGACGTCCTCATCGCGGCCGTCCGCAAGGCCCACGCCGACCACTACCGGCAGGTGGCGGCCATGTCCCGGCGCCAGAAGATCGACGCCGGCGCCTACGTCTACTTCTCGTTCCTGCGCCCGTTCGCCGAGGTGGCAGGTGTAGCCGACGACCTCGACTGGACCGTGCCCCGGGACACCGTGGGTCCGCTGTATGACGCCCTCGAGCCGTTCACGGGCGAAGGGGCGGCCGTCGAGGCCGACGAGCCGTACTACAAACCACTGGCGTGACGAACGTCGATCCGAAGGACGAGGGCAAGCACGAGCCCGATGGTGCCGACCAGCTCTGGAACGAGTCGTGGTACTTCGACTTCGCCACCACCGACGGTCGCCTCGGCGGGTATGTGCGCGTCGGGCTCTACCCGAACCTGGGGACGACGTGGTACTGGGCCTACCTCGTCGGCGACGGTCGGCCCCTCGTCGCTGTGCACGACCACGACGTCGGCCTCCCCAAGGGCACCAGCTTGGAGCTGCGAGCCGAAGGCCTGTGGGCCGACACGGTGTGCGAGACGCCCAACGAGCACTGGAGCGTCAACCTGGAGGCGTTCGCCGTCGCCCTCGACGACCCGGCTGAGGCCTACCGCGGCGAGCGGGGAGACCGCGTCGGCTTCGGCCTCGACCTCGAGTGGGTCGAGGCGGCGCCCGCCCAGATGTCAACCGGCCTGCCCCGCTACGAGCAAGCGTGCATCGTGCAGGGTGAGGTCCTGGTGGGCGATGAGCGCATCGTGGTCGACGGCTTCGGCGAGCGCGACCACTCGTGGGGCCACCGGGACTGGTGGACCATGCCCTGGTGCTGGACGGCGGGCAGGCTGGACGACGGCACCGCCTTCCACGCCTTCCGGCCGCTCGTCGATCTCCCCTTTGCCTCGGGGTTCGTCGCCCCGGCCGACCGCGCCGTCGAGAACGTCGAGGGGTTCACGGTCGAGACCGAGCTGGGCCCGCACGGCCTCCCGACGGCCGCCACCATGCAGCTGGGCGATCTGACGCTGGCCGTGACACCGACGGCCCACGCTCCGATCCTGCTGGAGGCGCCCGACGGCCGGGTCAGCCGCTTCCCTCGTTCACTGTGCCGGTTCGAGGTGGGCGGCGACGGCCGCACCGGCTGGGGCTGGACCGAGTGGTGCCAGCCCCAACAGAAGCCGTCCGTCTAGGAACCGCTCGGGCCCGGCAAGAACGGGGGACCGGCCTTGATGGCGTCCCACGCCGGGGCGTTGGCATGCTGCCACGACCAGAACGACACCGAGGTGGCGTTGTACTGCTGGGCGACCTGCATGAACTTCAGCAGCTCTGCGGGCGGCGGTACACCCGGGCGCCCGCCCTCGGGCCCACCGTCGTAGGCCTGACCGATCGGCATCAAGGGCTTGTGGTAGCGGGCCAGGTAGATCATGGCGTTGGCCGTGTCCGACCCCGGCTCCCGGTTCAGCCAGTAGACCATCGGCGCGATGGCGTCGAACGGGCCGACCACGGCGTCGTAGGAGTACTTCTCGAGCATCTGGGGCGTGGGGTTCGGCACGACTGCGACCAGCAGAGTCGCCGGACCGACCGCATCACGCAGGGCCGCCCCGTACTGCTCGGCCGCGGGGACGCTGAACTGCGTCCCCTCGGTGGCGGTCTCGATGTCGGCGGCGAAGCCGTCGATGCGGTCGCCGCTCGGCGCCGCGTGGTCCAGCGCCGTCTTGGCCCGGGCCACGTCGTCGAGCGGCGCCGCCAGCTTGGGGAAGTCCCAGCCGTAGACCTTGAGACCGGCGGCGTGGGCGGCGGGCAGGAGCTGATCGAGGTACGGGCCGTTCTGGAAGCCGTCCCAGGTCGACCCCGTGCGCACGTAGACGTGGGTGAGGCCCACGGCCTTGGCCCTGTC
>CADDZP010000009.1 GCA_902812475.1 Actinomycetota bacterium
CTCCCCCGCCCGTGCTGGAGGCGAGCCCGGCGTCGGTGCCGCCGCTGTTGTCGGCTCCGGCCAGTTCACCCCCGCTCGTGCCGGTGCCGCGGCCGCTCCCGAGCGCCTCGGCCTTCTGGGCTGCGGTCGTGCGCGAGCCGCACGCCGCCGCGCCCAATGCAAGGACGAGCAGCAGTGCGACCAGCCTCGATCTGCGCATGGCGCCCCCTGGAATCTGACGGGTCGTCGGAAAACCCTATTTCGCCGTGAGCGCGCCGTCCTCCTGGCTCACACGGCAAGATCGACCTCCCGCGAGTGGTACCGCAAATCGGCAGCCGGCACTGCGCGGGGCCTATGCCCCGGGCCGGCCCAGGCTGGCGAGGAGGGCGGTCCACTGCCCGAGGTCCCGATCGGCCAGGAAATGGTCCCTGACCCGCTCGTGGGCGGCCTTGCCCATCTTCGCCGCCCGCGCCGGGTCGCCGAGAAGCGCTCGGGCGGCGGCGGCGAAGGCGCCGAGATCGTGGGGATCGGCGACGAGGAGGCCGTCCACCCCGTCACGCACCTGGTCCTGGATGCCGCCGATGGCGCTGCCGATCACCGGCCTGCCCTTCCACATTGCCTCGGCAACGGTGAGCCCGAACCCCTCACGCACGCTCTTCTGAGCGACAACGGCGGCGTGGTGCTGCACGGCGTTGACGATTGCCGCGTTCTGGTCGAGGTCGCTCATCGGTACCGACACGAGCGAGGCCGTCGCCCGGGCCTCGGCTGGCAGGGCCTCCCACATGGCCGTGCACTCGGCAAGGACGGCCCGTCCCTCGGGGTCGTCGGCCACCGCGCAGACGTCGGGTCCGACCAGAAGCAGGTGCCCGCCCGTCTCGACGCCGACTCTCCCGTCGGCGAAGGAGCGGAGAACACCGGCCATGTCCTTCAGGCGGTCCCAGCGTGACACCTGCACCAACAGACGAACATGAGGATCGAGCGGACCGCCTTCGCGGACGATGACGGCCTCCATGTCGACGGCGCGGCGCTGGTCGCGGTCGTCGAGGAAGGAGGCGCCTTTGCCGTCGTGGTCCACGATGCCGGCTCGGCCGAGGATGGCGAGGACGGTCTCGTGGTCGAGCGGCCGGTTCTTCACCGACAGAGGATCGATCGCAGGCGGGATGATCCAGGTCTTGTCCCCTGGGACCCAGTCGGGCACGTACCTGCGCCGGGAGAAGACGACGGCGTCGGCGGGCTCGACCGCCGGGCGCAGGAAGCCCCACGCCTGATCGGTCCACTCGTTGCTGCTGTCGGTGCCCACGTGACACCGCCAAACGACGGCGACACCGCGGTCGTGGAACGCGGGCACGAGCCCGACGGGTTGAGGATCGTGCACGAGAACCACATCGTCGTGCCCCACCATGGCGAGGAGAGAGCTCGCGTTCTCCTCGATCACCTTGCGGAGCACGGCGCGTTCCGTGGCGCCGAGGTCGCCGCTGTCGCCGGGCTCGCCGTGCAGGCGGTTGTGGACGCGTTTGGTGACGGTGAAGAAGTCAGGGGTCCCGTCGATGACGATCCAACGGCTCGACACGCCAGCGCCGCGCGCGTAGCGCAGAAAGCGGTGCAGCATCTCGGCCACGCCACCTCCGGCCGCCGTCGAGCTGACGTTCCAGATCGTGCGGCTCTCGAAGGCATCATGCGCCAGCTTCGTCAGCTCTCGGACCTCGTCGGCCCGCTCCGGTCGCAGGAGAGGCACGAGCCGCTCCGGGCTGAACGGGGTGACGTCCACCTCGCGCACGCCGCATCATCGCGTCTGCAGCGTGACGGTCGAATTGGCAGTTTCTTCCGGCCACGGGAGGGTAGCGATTGTGATGTCGTGAACGAGCCGGCGATCCAACGGGCCTGCGACGAGTTGGGTCTGTCGTTGCACGACCTGTGGATGCGCTACTTCGCGCTCGGCGGGACCCGCCTGCCCGAGGAACTCGGCAGCCTGGTACGCAGCCAGGAGCCGTCCGACACCGGCGACTACGACGTCCTGGTCCACGCCATCAACGAGCAGTACATGGATGCCGGGCGGCCCGAACGCCTCCCGTATCTGGCCGACAAGCGCTCGGGCGGGAACTGACGTCCGCGAGGAGCCACGAGGAGTAGAGTCAGTTCGCGGCGTCTCCGAGGAGGAGCCATGGCGCACCTGCTGGCGCAGGCAACCAAGGGGAGCGACGTCGCGAAGGAGTGGCTCCGCCCCCACCCGGGTAGGGACCAGTGATGGACGGTGACTTCGACAGTGCCCGTCGCGACGTCGGCCTGTCGTCCGACGAGCTGTGGATGCGGTACTTCGCCCTGGGCGGGGCCGCCATGCCAGTTGAGTTCGAGGCGTACCTCACGGGCGCGCTGGCGCCCGGGCCGGGCGAGCACGACATCCTCGTGCACGCCCTCAACGAGCGATCGATGGAGCTGGGGCTCGAACGACGCTGGTCCTACTCGGACGACCGGTGAACTTGTCGGCGGCGCGCCGGACGGTTGAGGAGTCGCGCGCCGCGACCGCCCGCTCGATCGAGCTGCAAGAACGGGCGACGCGTACCGCCGTCGAAGCGGCGCGACGGCGAGAAGAGGCGTGGGAGATCCGCCTGCGGGCGCGAGCGGCCAAGGACCACGCGGAGGCACTGCGGCACAGGCGCGACGTCTTCCCGAAGGTGTACACGTGCCACGAGGGCGTCCGGTCGTTCGAACTCACCGGCGACCTCGCTGGCCGCCCGGTGTGGGCGACGTGGGACCGCGGGCGGCTGCGCGCCGACGAGCGGCTCCTCACGCAGGCGAGGCTGCTCGTGGAGATGGGCACGGTGTTCACCAACGCCAACCCGCCCGCCCGGGTGGAAGCGACGCTCGACGGCGACTGCGCCGCGGTCATGCTCACGCTCGCCAAAGCGTGCGATCGCGTGCTGAGCGTCGAATTCGAGCCTCCCGCACAGGGATAGGGTCGGCTCGAAGCCGGAGGGAGACCGACCCCGCGTCAGGAGCAGCCCGTGGTCCCAGGCAGGAGCGACCAGCAGCGCCTCGCCGTGATCGCCATGGGTGCCTCCGCAGGCGGCGTCGACGCTCTGACGACTGTCGTCGCCGGTCTGCCTTCGACCTTGCCGGCGGCCGTCCTGATCGTCCTCCACGTCTCGCCTCGCGGCATCAGCGTGCTCCCCCACATCCTCGACAAGCGCTGCGCCCTCCCGGTGTCGCACGCCACCGACGGCGACGCCCTCGAGGCCGGCCGCGTCTACGTGGCACCGCCCGACGTGCACCTCCTCGTGACCCGGGGCCGCGTCCACCTGAGTGACGGCCCTCGTGAGAACGGCGTACGCCCTGCCATCGACGTGCTGTTCCGGTCGGCGGCCTACGCCTACGGATCGAACGTCATCGGCGTGGTCCTCTCGGGGACGCTCGACGATGGAACCGCAGGCCTCATCGCCATCAAGCAGCGCGGCGGCGTCGGCGTCGTGCAGGATCCCGCCGAGGCCGTGTTTCCCGGCATGCCGCTCAGCGCCGCTCGTTTTGCCGACCCTGACCACATCGTCCCCCTCGACAAGCTGGCGCAATTGCTCACCGGCCTGGTCGGCGGCGAGAACGATGCGCAGCGGCGCACGGCCTCGTCGGTGACCGGCACCTTCTCGAACAGGGGGACCGACATGGCCCAGACGGACCACTCCGACGACCGGAGCGCTGACTCCCAGCCCGGCGACCCCTCCGAGTTCACGTGCCCCGACTGCGGCGGCACGTTGTGGGAGTACGAGGAGGGCCACATCATTCGGTTCCGATGCCGAGTCGGGCACGCCTACTCCACCGAGAGCTTGCTCGCGGAGCAGAAGGACGCCTTGGAGTCCGCCCTGTGGGCGGCCGTCGTCGCCCTCGAGGAGCGCGCCGACCTCTCGCTGCGCCTGGCCCGGCGCATGCAGGAGCGAGGGCACCGGTCGGGCGCCGCCCGGTTCGACCGCGAAGTGAGCGACGCCCGTCGGCGTGCCGCGCTCGTGCGCGAAGCGATCGCCCGGCTCAGCCTTCCGCTGAGCGGCGCGGAATTGGGGGCCGATGCCTGACGGCGTCGAGCAGGAGCAGGACGCGGCGGCCGACCCCGCGCTCGAGAGTCTGCTGGAGTACCTGCGTCGCGAGCGCGGATTCGACTTCACGGGCTACAAACGGGCGAGCCTGGCCCGCCGCATCCAAAAGCGGATGCGGGCGGTCAGCGTCGACGACTACCACCAGTACCAGGAGCTGCTCGAGGCACAGCCGATCGAGTTCGCGGAACTGTTCGACACGATCCTCATCAACGTCACGTCGTTCCTTCGAGATCCCGAAGCTTGGTCGTACCTGCGTGAGACCGTGATCCCGACGTTGCTGGCGGATCGAGGCCAGGCCCACGCCATCCGGGTGTGGTCGGCCGGGTGCGCGTCCGGCGAAGAGGCCTACTCACTCGCCGTTCTGCTGTGTGACGCCGTCGGCGAGGACGCCTTCCGCGCCCGCGTGAAGGTCTATGGCACCGACGCCGACGAGAGCGCGCTCGTGACCGCCCGCCAAGGGCGCTACCGGGCGCGGGCGGTGCGCGACGCCTTCGACCCCGAGCAGGTCGAGCGGTACTTCGAGGCCGACGGCAGCGACCTGGTCTTCCGCCCCGACCTTCGCCGCTCGTTGATATTCGGCAGGCACGACCTCGTGCAGGACCCGCCGATCTCGCGCGTCGACCTGCTCGTGTGCCGGAACACGTTGATGTACCTCAACGCCGAGACGCAGCACCGCGTGCTCACGAACTTCCACTTCGGGCTGTCCGAGGGCGGCTTCCTTTTCCTCGGCAAGTCCGAGGCGCTCGTCGCCCGGACCAAGCTGTTCACGCCCGTCGATCCCACTCGCCACGTCTTCGCCAAGCGTTCCGGGGTGCGGCCCACCCGCCCGACCGTGGCCCAGTCGGCCCCGCCGCCGGAGGCGCAGCAGCCCGCCGACCTGAGCGACCTCGCGTTCGAGACTGCGCCCCTCGCCCAGATCATCGTCGACGCCAAGGGCACGCTGGCCATGGCCAACCGCCACGCCCGCACGCTGTTCGGCATCGGCGTCAACCAGGTTCGGCGCCCGTTCAAGGACCTGGAGCTTTCGTACCGTCCCGTCGAACTGCGCTCCCGGATCCAACAGGTGCTCGCCGACCGCCGGTCGACCACTGTCAGCGACGTCGCCGTGATTCTTCCGGGCGGCACGACCGAGTATCTCGACGTCACCCTGCTGCCCGTGGTCAGCGGGACGGAATCGACAGCCGTGCTCCTGACCTTCGAGGAGGTCGGCCGCTACAAGGCCTTGCGTGAAGAACTGGAGCGATCGCAGCGAGAGCTCGAGGCGGCCTACGAAGAGGTCCAGTCGACGAACGAGGAGCTGGAGACCACCAACGAGGAGCTCCAGTCCACCAACGAAGAGCTGGAGACGACGAACGAGGAGCTGCACTCCACCAACGAAGAGCTGGAGACCATGAACGAGGAGCTCCAGTCGACGAACGAGGAGCTCGAGACCACCAACAACGAGCTCCGCATGCGGACGCTCGAGCTCAACGAGGTCAACGCCTTCCTCGAGTCGATTCTGGCCAGCCTGGGCGCAGGCGTGATCGTGCTCGACAAGCAGCTCGCCGTGCGTCTGTGGAACGCCGTCAGCGAAGACCTGTGGGGGCTCCGCGCCGACGAGGTCGAGGGCCACCACTTCCTCAGCCTCGACATCGGTCTTCCCGTCGACGAGCTGACCCCCGCTCTGCGCACCGCCGTCACCGGCAACGCCGACGGCTCGTCCCAGCTGCGGCTGGCCGCCGTCAACCGGCGGGGCAAGCCCATCACGTGCGACGTGCGGGTGACACCGCTCGACGGCGACGGACTCGTCGACGGAGTGCTCGTGCTGGTGAACGCCAAGGAGGACGAGTCACAGGCGTCCGAGCGCACCGACTGACTCTGCGGGGTGTTGGGGTAGAACCAACGGGTGCCCTGGTACAAGGACGCGGTCGTCTACCAGCTGCATGTCCGGGCGTTCCACGACAGTGACGCCGACGGGATCGGGGACTTCCGAGGCCTGACCCAGAAGCTCGACTACATCCAGGATCTGGGCGCCAACACCATCTGGCTGCTTCCCTTCTACCCGTCTCCGCTGAAGGACGACGGATACGACATCGCCGACTACACGGGCGTCCACCCCAGTTACGGGACCATGGCTCACTTCCGCCGCTTCCTCGAGGAGGCCCACCGGCGGGCCATCAAGGTCGTCACCGAGCTGGTGCTCAACCACACCTCGGACCAGCACCCTTGGTTCCAGCGAGCGCGCAAGGCGCCGCCGGGCAGCAGATGGCGTGACTTCTACGTCTGGAGCGACACGCCCGACCGTTACCGCGACGCCCGCATCATCTTCAGCGACTTCGAGTCGTCGAACTGGGCGTGGGACCCCGTTGCCAACGCCTACTACTGGCACCGCTTCTACTCCCACCAGCCCGACCTCAACTACGACAACGCCCGGGTCCGGACCGAGATGCTGCGCGTCGTCGACTTCTGGCTCGAGCTGGGCGTCGACGGACTGCGTCTGGACGCCGTGCCCTACCTGTTCGAGCGCGAGGGCACGACGTGCGAGAACCTGCCAGAGACCCACGCCTTCCTGAAGGAGCTGCGGGCGCACGTCGACGACCGCTTCCCCGACCGGTTGCTGCTGGCCGAGGCCAACCAGTGGCCCGAGGACGCCTTCGCCTACTTCGGCGAGGGCGACGAGTGCCAGATGGCGTTCCACTTCCCGGTCATGCCCCGGCTGTTCCTCGCCGTCGAGCAGGAGGACCGGTTCCCCGTCGTCGACATCCTCCAGCAGACGCCGGAGATACCCGCCAATTGCCAATGGGCCGTGTTCCTGCGCAACCATGACGAGCTCACGCTGGAGATGGTCAGCGACGAGGAGCGCGACTCGATGTACCGCTCCTACGCCCGCAACCGCCAGGCCCGCATCAACCTCGGCATCCGCCGCCGCCTGGCGCCCCTCCTCAGCAACGACCGCCGCAAGATCGAGCTGATGAACGCCCTGCTGCTGTCGCTGCCGGGGACGCCGGTCCTCTACTACGGCGACGAGCTGGGCATGGGAGACAACATCTACCTGGGAGACCGAAACGGCGTGCGCACGCCGATGCAGTGGAGCGCTGACCGCAACGCCGGCTTCTCGCGGGCCAACCCCCAGCAGTTGTACCTGCCCGTGATCATCGACCCCGAGTACCACTTCGAGGCCCTCAACGTCGAGGCCCAGCACAACAACCCGAACTCGCTGTTCTGGTGGACCAAGCGCATGATCGCCCTGCGCAAGCGGACCGGCGTGATGGGCCGGGGCACGATCCACTTCCTCCTGCCGGACAACCCCAAGGTCCTCGCGTTCGTCCGCCAGCACGGCGACGAACGTGTGCTCGTCGTCGCCAACCTGTCCCGCCACGCCCAGTACGTCGAGCTCAACATGCCCGAGTACGAGGGCATGGTGCCCGTCGAGGTGCTGGGCGGCACCAGGTTCCCCCCCGTGGGCAGGCTGCCCTACTTGTTGACGCTCGCACCGTACGGGGTCGTGTGGCTGTCGCTGGAGCAGGCCGACAGCGACGCCACCGCCACCGGCGGCGTCGCCATCGCCGCGTCCGTGACGGACTCGTGGAATTCGGTGCTGACCGGACGGGACCGTTCGAGCATCGAGCGGGCCCTCCGCACGTGGATCCGGTCGCGGCGCTGGTTCGGTGGCAAGGAGCGGGAGATCAGGTCCGTGCGCATCGGCGCCGCCGTCCCTCTCGCCGGCGGCATCACCATGGCGTTTCTCACCGTCGCCTACGCCGACGGTGAGCCGGACACCTACGTCGTGCCCTTGGCCGTGGCCGAGGGCGCCGAAGCAGACAACGTCGTGCGCGACATGGCCCAGGCCGTCGTCGCCATGCTGCGCCGCCCGGGCGGTGACATCGAGGCCGTGCTGTACGAGGCGGCCGTCCTTCCGTCCTTCGGCACCGAGCTGCTGGATCTGATCGCCAAACGCCGTCGCGTCCGGGGCGAGGGCGTGCTTGCCGGCCACGCCCTGCCCGCCCTGCGCCGGCTCGGGGGTGCCGTCGCCGTGGACGGCGGCCCGTTGGAGGTCCACATGCCCCGCGCCGACCAGAGCAACAGCTCCGTCGTCTTCGACGACCGCTTCATCCTCAAGTTGTTCCGCAAGATCGAGGCGGGCGAGAACCCCGACCTGGAGATCGGGCGGTTCCTCAGCGAGCGGGCCCGCTTCCCGCACGTGCCCAGCCTGTGCGGCAGCATCGAGTACCGCGTCGGCACGGACTCGGGCGAGGAACCGTCGACCGTTGCCGTCCTCTACCAACTGGTGCCGAACGAGGGCGACGCCTGGACCCACGCCCTCGGCTCGCTGGGCCGCTACTACGAGCGCCTGCTGGCCGAGAGCGACGCCTTCGACGCCGACATCGACCACCTGCCCAACATCCTCGGGCTCGTCGACAGCGAGCCCAGCCAGACGGCCGAGAACCTCATGGGCGACTTCATGGACCTGGCCGAGCTTCTCGGGCGGCGCACGGCGGAGCTCCACGGCGCCCTGGCGTCGGACACCACCGACGACGCCTTCGCGCCGGAACCGGTCACCGCCCACTACCAGCGGGCCCTGTACCAGGGGATGCGGGCCACCGGCCGGCGGCGGTTGCGCGAGCTGCGGCGGGCGGTGTCCAAGCTGGCGTCGCCGGCGCGGGAGCTGGCCGAGGAGGTGGTCGGGCGGGAGGACGAGCTGGTGGCCCGTTTCGAGGCGGTGCTCAGCGACCGGGTCCGCGCCTCCCGGATTCGGGGCCACGGCGACTATCACCTGGGCCAGGTGCTCTACACCGGGAACGACTTCGTCATCATCGACTTCGAAGGTGAGCCGGCCCGGCCCCTGAGCGAGCGGCGCATCAAGCGCCTCGGGCTGCGCGACGTGGCCGGCATGCTGCGCTCGTACGCCTACGCGGCCGAGGTGGCTCGCCTCGACGTGGCCGCCCGCGGCGTGGTGGAGCCGGACTCCGACGCCTTCGCCGGCCTGGCCCAGTGGGCCTCGTTCTGGCAGCGGTGGGCAGGCGCCGCCTTCCTGCGTGGCTACGTCGAGGCGGCCAAGCCGCCGTTCGCCACGACGCCCGCCGAGACCGCCCAGCTGCTGCCCGCCTTCCTGCTCGAAAAGGCGCTGTACGAGGTGACCTACGAGTTGGGCAGCAGGCCCGAGCTCGTCGACGTCCCCCTGCGGGGCGTGCTCAGCATCCTCGACTGGGAGAACGCGTGAAACGACAAGAGCTTGAACGGATCTCGCTGCTCGGTGAGCAGGACCTGTACCTGTTCAACGAGGGCAGCCACCTCCGCCTGTGGGAGCACTTGGGCGCCCACCTCATGGAGGGGGGCGGCGCCGTGTTCGCGGTATGGGCGCCGAGCGCCCAGCGGGTGAGCGCCATCGGCGACTTCAACGGATGGGACCGGGAAGCCGACCCGCTGACGCCGCGGGGCTCGTCGGGCATCTGGGAGGGCGTCGTGCGCCGGGCGTCGATGGGCGACGTCTACAAGTTCCACATCGCCGGCCCGAACGGCTACCGCGTCGACAAGGCCGATCCTTTGGCGGTCCGCGCCGAGGTCCCGCCCAAGACCGGGTCTGTGCTCTGGGATCTCGGCTACGAGTGGGGCGACGCGGAGTGGATGGCCGGCCGCGGCGGGCGCCACGGCACGGGCGCCGCCATCTCGGTGTACGAGGTGCACCTGGGATCGTGGCGGCGCGATCCCGCCGACCACGGGCGTCTGCTGTCGTATCGCGAACTGGCGCCCATGCTCGCCGAGTACACCGCGTCGCTCGGCTACACGCACGTCGAGCTGCTGCCGATCATGGAGCACCCTTTCTACGGCTCGTGGGGCTACCAGACGACGGGGTACTTCGCAGCGACGTCGCGCTACGGGTCACCGCAGGACCTGATGTGGTTCGTCGACCACCTTCATCAGCGCGGTATCGGTGTCATCCTCGACTGGGTTCCGTCCCACTTTCCCTCCGACGAGCACGGCCTCGCGTTCTTCGACGGGACCCACCTGTACGAGCACGCTGACGCCCGCGAGGGCTTCCACCCCGACTGGAACAGCTTCATCTTCAACTACGGCCGCCACGAGGTGCGGAGCTTCCTGTTGTCGAGTGCCATGTTCTGGCTCGACCGCTACCACATCGACGGGCTCCGGGTCGACGCGGTGGCGTCGATGCTGTACCGGGACTACTCGCGCAAGGCGGGCGAGTGGATCCCGAACAAGTTCGGCGGACGGGAGAACCTGGAGGCCATCGACCTGCTGCGCCGCCTCAACGAGGACGTGTACGGATCGTTCCCCGACGCGCTGACCGTCGCCGAGGAGTCGACGGCGTGGCCGATGGTGTCGCGGCCGACGTACGTCGGCGGGCTGGGGTTCGGTTTCAAGTGGGACATGGGCTGGATGCACGACACCCTCGAGTACCTCTCGCGAGAGCCCGTGCATCGCCGGTGGCACCACGACGAGATCACGTTCCGGGCCGTCTACGCCTTCGACGAGAACTTCATGCTCCCGCTGTCCCACGACGAGGTCGTGCACGGCAAGGGGTCGCTGCTCGGGCGCATGCCGGGCGACGAGTGGCAGCGCTTCGCCAACCTGCGGCTGCTCCTCGGCTACATGGCCGCCTCGCCCGGCAAGAAGCTGCTGTTCATGGGGGGAGAGTTCGGCCAGGAGCGCGAGTGGAACCACGACACGAGTCTCGACTGGCACCTGCTCGACTCGCCGTTGCACGCGGGGGTCTCCCGGTGGGCCGCCGACTTGAACCGCCTCTACCAGGCCGTCCCGGCCCTGCACATGCTCGACAACGACCCCGCGGGTTTCGAGTGGGTCGACCTGCACGACGCCGAGAACAGCGTGCTGGCGTACCTGCGGCGGTCGGCGCCCGGCCTCGACGACGGCGCCGTCCTCGTCGCCGTGAACTTCACGCCGATCCCCCGCGAGGGCTACCGCCTGGGCGTCCCCTGCGGCGGGACGTGGAGGGAGCTCGCCAACAGCGACGCCGGCGAGTACGGCGGTAGCGGGGTCGGCAACCTGGGCGCCGTCGAGGCGTTGCAGGAGCCGTCGCACGGCCGGCCCTGGTCGGTGTGCCTGACGCTGCCCCCGCTCGGCATAGTCATGCTGGAGGCGCCTAGAGCGGAGTCGCCCTCGACAGCCGGCGCATAGCGACGCGCTCCTCCTCGGTCGTGCCGCCCCAGATGCCGTAGGCCTGGCCCGTCACCAGGGCGAAACGCAGGCACGGGGTCTGTACCGGGCAGGCGGCACACACGGCCTTGGCCGCCTGGATCTCGTCGAGGGCGGCGCCGGTGGTGCCGGCCGGAAAGAACAGCTCGGGACTGCAGCTCCGACAGGCGGCCTCGGCCCGCCAATCGGGTACGTGAACGTCGAACTCGTCGACGGCCTGCTCGAGCGTCGAGGACACGCGGCCTCCTCAGGTCGTCAGGCCGCGGCTTGACCCACTCCTCCCTGATGCCCAACACTGCCCTCGCGGCGCGGGCGGTAAACCTCCCTTTCAGGAATTTGCCGGAACTTCTGCCGTCGTCGGCTCGGGCGGGAATTCGGCCCCGTAGACGTCGTAGACGGGGCGCCACGCGCTCCGATCGTTCGCTGCGGTCCCGTCGCCTCGGGCGTGAGGTGGGACGCGAGCGTGTCGGGGGGACGGGCCGCTCGCTCTGCTGTCCGTTCGGCGGTGGTGCTTGTGCGGCGCTTCACGTATTTGAAGGCGTCGGGTGGTTGTGATTTCGACGATTGACAGCCAGATCACAACCGTTCCAGGCCTTGAAATGCGTGCGGTCGTTCACAAGCGTGGAAAAGGGGAAGGAACAGCATGGCGTTGGCCCGTCCCCGCCCCCTTTTGACGCCGCAGTTGGCAGCCGCAAGCAGCTGTCAGGTGCGCTTGTGGCCGACGAGGGCGACGAGGCCGGGTGGGAACGTCTCGTCGCCGAAGGCGGTGCGGCACTCGACGTCGACGCCATGGTCGGCGAGGAGGGCCGGGATCTTCGACGTGTCGATCAGGGTGTTCTCGTGGCGCTCGTCGTCGCGGCGCCAGGTGCCGTCGTCGTTGCGCAGGAACGTGGTCATGTCGCGGACGAACTTGTTCGGCGCCGGACGTTCACGCTTCAGGATGATCGCCCAGTCGTCTCCCACCCGGCCCGACGGTGGCGTGCCAGCGACGGCGTCCGCGTAGGCGAAGTCCTCGATGTCGATGGCGTAGACGCCGCCGGGGTTGAGGGCGTCGGCGGCGTTGGTCAGGGCCCGGAGCACGGCCGCCTCGCTGTCGAGGTAGCTCACGGGGTGGCCGATGGAGACGACGGCGTCGCACGCCGGCATCGGATCGTCGGGCATCACGAGCACGCGGATTTCCTCGGCCCCGGGCGCCGTCCGGCTGGCCAGCTCGAGCATCGCCGGCGAGGCGTCGGTGGCGATCACCCTGTGCCCCGCCTCGACCAGATATCTCGTCAACAGCCCGCTGCCGCAGCCCAGCTCGAGCACCAGCCCGTTGCGTTCGAGCACCGGCTCGAGCAGCCGGAGGATCCCGGGCGCGCACATGTCGGCGTGGAAGCCGAACCCCAGGTGATGCACGAGGGCGAGGTCGTCTCGGTAGTAGGGCTCGTCGGGCGCCACGCCCGCGAAGTTACGGCCGGAGGTCAAAGATGTGGGCGGGGTTGTCCGGCGACAGGCGAACGTAGGGCTCGGCGCCGTGCCAGACGTAGGTCTCGCCGGTGAGCTCGTCGTGGGCCTCATACGGGACGTCCCACGGAAGCCCGAGCCGCCCCAGGTCGAGCCACAGCGTGTCGTCGTGGGTGGTGAAGGGATCGAGGTTGACGACGACGAGCACGACGTCGCCGCCGTCGTGGGAGACCTTCGAATAGGCCAGGAGCTGGTCGTTGTTGGAGTGTTCGAACGCAACGTTCGACAGTTCGCTGAAGGCGGGGTGGCGACGGCGGACGTCGTTGACCTGGGCGATGAACGGCGCGATCGACTCCGGCGACGACCAGTCGCGGTGCTTGACCTCGTACTTCTCGGAGCGGCGGTACTCCTCGTTGAACTCCGACGCCGGCTCGTTCTCGATCAACTCGTAGCCGCTGTACACGCCGTAGGACGGGCTGAGCGTGGCGGCGAGCACGAACCGCTGCTTGAACACGCCGGGGTGGCCGTGGCGCAGCGGGCCGCTGAGGATGTCGGGCGTGTTGGCCCAGAAGTTGGGGCGCATGTAGTCGGCCAGGGGCCCGTACGCCAGCTCCTCGACGTACTCGCGCAGCTCCTGCTTGTGGGTGCGCCACGTGAAGTACGTGTAGCTCTGGCTGAACCCGATCTCGGCCAGCTTGGCCATCAGTGGCGGGCGGGTGAAGGCCTCGGAGAGGAACACGACATCGGGATGGTCGGCGTGAATGGCGGGGATCATCCACTCCCACAATGGGAACGGCTTGGTGTGCGGATTGTCGACGCGGAAGATGCGGATGCCGCGGCCGATCCAGAAGTCGACGATGTCCTTGCACGCCTGCCAGAGCTGCCGGCGCACGTCGACGTCAGCCGGCCAGAGGTTGAGCGGGTAGATGTCCTGGTACTTCTTGGGCGGGTTCTCGGCGTACTTGATCGAGCCGTCGGGCCTGTGGTGGAACCATTCGGGATGCTCGGTCACCCAGGGATGGTCGGGTGAGCACTGCAGGGCGTAGTCCAGGGCCACCTCGAGGCCGACGCGCTCGGCCTCGGCCATGAACAGGGCGAAGTCGTCGAACGTGCCCAACGACGGCTCGATCGCCGTGTGGCCGCCGGCGGACGAGCCGATGGCCCACGGACTGCCAGGGTCGTCGGGCCCGGCGTCGAGCGTGTTGTCGCGGCCCTTGCGGGCCGTGGTGCCGACGGGATGGACGGGCGGCAGGTAGACGACGTCGAAGCCCATGTCGGCGACCGCGTGCAGGCGCTCAGCGGCGCCGCGCAGGCCGCCATAGGAGCGGGGGAACAGCTCGTACCAGGCGCCCACGGCGGCCCGCTCGCGGTCGATCCACAGTGGGTACGCCGTGGACCGGGCCGCGTCGTGGGACGGCAGATCCCTCATGGCCGACGCCACGCCGGGATCGAGACCCGCCGCCACCCTGCTCTCGGGCCGCAGCGACTCGTCGCGCAGGTGCTCGATCGTGACCTTGAGCAGCTTGCGGTCGTCACCTGCGACGCGCCTGACAGCCGACTCGAGCAGGCGGGCGCCCTCCTCCAACTCGACGTCGACGTCTTGCCCGGCTTCGTGCTTGACGGCGACGTCGCGCCGCCAGGTCCCCAGTTCGTCGGTCCACGCTTCGACGACGAACTCGGCGGGGCCCAGGGCGTCGGGCTCGATCTCGCCTTCCCATCGGTCGTTGCCGACGCTCTCCATCGCCGCCGCTCGCCACTTCTTGTCGCCCTTCGGTCGCCAGCGCAGGCGCACGGCCAGCACGTCGTGGCCCTCGCGATAGGCGACGGCGCTGATCCGCAGCGGGCGCTGCACGGTGGCCTTGGCCGGATAGCCGCCTGGGGTGCGGGGCCGGACGTCCTCGATGACGATTCGGTCCACGGTGGCTACTTACCCCGCGGCGGCAGGCCCGAAGACCGCAGCCCCCGGCGCCAGGTCGACGGCGTCGTCGTGCACGGCGACAGCATCACGGGTCGACGGCGACGCCGCCGTCACCGTCCGCATGGCAGCCGCCGGCAGCGGCACCCGCACGCTTTTTTCGCCGACGTTGGCGACGACGGCAATCTCTCCGCGGTCGACGACCAGCCACCGTTCGCCCTCGTCCCAGGCGACGTGTGTCGAGTCGAGGTCGGCGGCCGACCGGGCCGAAGAACGGCGCACCTCGATGAGCTGGCGGTGCCACCACAGGAGGTCGCTGTGCGGAGCCCGCTCCCGCTCGCCCCAGTCCAGCTTCGAGCGCTCGAACGTTGTTGGGTCCTGGGGGTCGGGCACGTCGGCGCCGAATCCGGCGTGCTCGCGCTTGCGACCTTCGCTGACGGCCTTGGCCAGCCGGGGATCGCGGTGGTCGGTGAAGTACTGGAACGGGGAGCTGGCGCCCCACTCCTCGCCCTGGAACAGCATGGGGACGAACGGTGAGAGCAACACCAGGGCGGCGGCGGCTTCCACATGGGGCTGGGACATGAGGTGGCCGCTGCGCTCGCCCGCTGCTCGGTTGCCGATCTGGTCGTGGTTCTGGAGATAGCCCAGGAACCGCGTGCCGGGGACACCTGCGCCGGGTGGCCGACCGTGGTGACGGCGCCGGAACACCGAGTAGCGGCCGTCGTAGACGTAGGCATTGCGCAGGGCGGCGGCGATGTCGGCCAGCGGGCCGAAGTCGGCGTAGTACCCCTGGCGCTCACCGGTCAGCGCCGCGTGCAGCGAGTGGTGGAAGTCGTCGCTCCACTGGGCGTCCAGGCCGTAGCCGCCGTTCTCGCGCGTCCACACCAGCCGGGGATCGTTGCGGTCGCTCTCGGCGATCACCCACCGCGACGGCTCCAGCGGTCGCACGGCGTCCACCAGCTCCTCGATGATGTGCAGCGCCGACATGTCGACGATGGCGTGGGTGGCATCCAGTCGCAGGCCGTCGACGTGATAGTCGCGGAGCCACATGAGCGCGTTGTCGACGATGAAGGCGCGCACGTTGTCGCTCTCGGGGCCGTCGAGATTCGGGGCCATGCCCCACGGCGTGCTGTAGCGGTCGGTGAAGTACGGCCCGAAGACGCCGAGGTGGTTCCCGTCGGGACCGAGATGGTTGTAGACGACGTCGAGGACCACGGCCAAGCAGCGGCGGTGGCACGCATCGACGAAGCGCTTGAAGCCGTCAGGGCCGCCGTACTCGTGCTGCGGCGCGTACAGGTCGACGCCGTCGTATCCCCACCCCCGGCTGCCGGGGAACTGGTTCACGGGCATGACCTCGACGGCGTTCACGCCCAGGTCGACGAGGTGGTCGAGGTAACCGACAGCGCCGTCGAAGGTGCCCTCGGGCGAGAACGTGCCGATGTGCAGTTCGTAGAGGACGGCGTCAGCCAGCGGGAATGTCGACCAGGCGCCGTCGGTCCACGAGAACGCCGAGTGGTCGACGATCCGCGACGGCCCGTGCACGCCCGCCGGCTGCCATTGGGACCGGGGGTCCGGCAGCCCATCGCCGCCGTCGAGCGAGAACCGGTAGTCGTGGCCAGGCCCGAGCGAGGCCACGTCGGCCCACCACCACCCGTCCCCGGCCAGCTCCATGGGGTAGCGCTCGCCCTCGCCGGCGACAACCTCGACCCGCTTGGCGTTCGGTGCCCACACGTCGAGCCGGGTCACACGCCGCCCTCGTGCGAGAGCAACGCCACCGGGAAGTCGACAAGCAGTTCACCGACCGGAATCCACCCGCCGCCGAAGCGAATGCCGGTCAGCTCGGATCGCCACTCCCCCGTCGGCACCCTCAACTCCGCTTCTTGGCGCAGAAATGTGCGGTCCCCGCACATTTCTGCGCCAAGAACGCTGAGGATGAGGCGTGGGACGACCGTCACCGCCGCGCCCTCGGCACCGCGGCGGAGGAACGCGACCACGTGGTCGGCGTGGTCGCCGCGTACCTCGAGCGGTTCGTAGGCGCCCTCGGGGCCGAACGCCGACGGGATCCGTCGGCGCAACCGCAGCGCCCGCTCGGTCAGCACCAGCTTGGGCAGGCCGCTGCCGGCGTCGTCCCGCCACGCAGACGCCGGACCCACATCCGACCCCAGGAGCCGGCGGCGGAGGTCGTAGTCGACCGGTCGGCGGTTGTCGGGGTCGACGAGGCTGAGATCCCACAGCTCGGTGCCCTGGTAGACGTCGGGGACGCCGGGCGCCGTGAGCTTCAGCACCTGCTGCGAGAGGGAGTTCACCCACCCGGGGCGCACCAGCGGGGCGACGAACGCCTCCAGGTCGGCGGCGAACTGCTCGTCGGCGATCACCTCCTTCACGAATGCGGTCAGCGCCTCGTCGTAGTCGGCGTTTGGCTCGACCCACGAGGTGTGCTGCTTGGCTTCCTTGGACGCCTTCGTCATGTACTCCACGGCCCGGTCGGCGTCGAGGGGGTGGGCGCCGACGAGCGTCTGGTACAGCAGGTACTCGGCGTTCCTGTCGATCTTGTGCGGCCATCGCTCGACGGCCTTGCCCCACCGCTCGGCGTCCTCCGACAGCAGGCACAGCCGGGCGCGGACGTCTTCGCTGCGCTTTGTGTCGTGGGTCGACGTGGCCAGCAGGGCCAGCGGCCACCGGGCCTGGCGCTCGGCATTGGTCGAGTGGAACTCCTCCACCGACACGCCGAATCGACCCGGGTCGCCGCCGACCTCGTTGAGTGCGACGAAGCGGTTGTAGCGGTAGAAGGCGGTGTCCTCGACGCCCTTGGCCATCACCGGCCCGCTGGCCTGCTGAAAGCGCAGGGCCAGCTCCCGTTCGGCGGGGCCGTCCACGTCGAGCACCAGCACCGATGCCAGGAACTCGAACAGCGGGCGGTCGAGGTCCGGCCGGCGAGCGACCGCCGCGGCGACGGCGTCGGCGACGTACCGCCGGTCCTGGTCGGTCGGGGCCCGCCCGGCCGCAACGTAGGTGCGGTAGACGCGGAAGGCGACCAGCAGCGACGCCAGCGCCTCCCGCAGCTCCCAGCGCGTGTAGTCCCGCGTGGCCCGATGGCCGGACGCGACGTGCACGAACAGCTCGGTCAGCCGGTCCAGCTCGCTGGCCAGCACGTCGCGGACGACCAACTCCTTGCTCTGCCTGGCGACCTCGTCCCACGAGGCCGGCTCGCCGGTCAACGAGACGTAGATCGACGTCAACGCCTCCTCGCCGTCGGGGTCGACGAAGAGCCCGGTGACGAGGTTGGTGAAGTCGTAGCCGGTCGTGCCCTCGCACGGCCACGACGGCGGCAGGCGCTCACCCTCTTCGAGGATCTTCTCGACCACAACCCACGCATCCGGCGCAGCCGAGCGCAGCCGCCGGAGGTATTGCTCGGGATCGCGCAGCCCGTCGACGTGGTCGACGCGTACGCCGTCCAAGGACCCGTCGCCCAGCCACCGCAGGATCAGCCGGTGCGTGTCGCCGAACACCTCGGGGTCCTCCACGCGCAGGCCGGCGAGCTCGGTGATGTCGAAGAAGCGCCGGTAGTCGAGCTCGCGACGGGCGGTGCCCCAGTACGCCAGGCAGTAGTTCTGGCGCTGGAGGAGCTCGTCCAGCTGCACAGGGTCGGCCTTCACGGCGGCGACGGCCTGGTCGACAGCAGCGGCGGCCGCCGGGTCCTCGTCGAGCAGACGCGCCAGCCACCGCCGCAGGGCCTCCTTGTCGCGGTGGCGGCGGTCGACGCTCGCTCGGTCGGTGGCGCCGGCCGGGGGCAGCGCCTCGAAGGCGTCGCCCATCGACACCAGGTCGTCCGAGGAGGCCACCTCGCCCGCCCGTCGCAGCAAACCGTCGAGCGAGCGGGGCGCGGCGGGGAAGCGCTGGTCGCCGTAGGTGACGAAGAACGAGCCACCCTCGCGCTCGACCTGGATCTGGCCCGCATCGACGGCGTGGCCGTAACGGTCGGCCAGCACGGGCAGGAGCACCCGATTGCGGAGGCGCTCGTCGGTCGGCTCCCAGTCGACGTCGAAGTACGAGGCGTAGAGGCTCGATGGCCCGTTCTCGAGCACGTCCCACCACCACCGGTTGCCCGGGCGCACGGCCATGTGGTTGGGCACGATGTCCAGCAGCTGACCGAGGCCCGCGGCGGCGAGCGCAGCGATCAACTCGGCGTGGCCCTCGGCCCCGCCGAGCTCCTCGTTGACCCGATCGTGGTCGACGACGTCGTAGCCGTGGGTGCTGCCGGCGGCGGCCTGGAGGTACGGCGACACGTACGCGTGCGTCACGCCGAGTTCGGCCAGGTACGCCGTTGTGGCGGCGGCGTCGGCGAAGCCGAACTCGGCCCGGAGCTGGAGTCGATAGGTGGCCCGGGCGTCAGTGGAGTGAGCGGACTCAGCGGACACGCCGGAGCAGGACCACCGACCGGGCGACCAACGACATCGTCTCGCCCGGGCCGTACCCGGGACCGTCCTCGCCCTCGGGCTGGGCGTGCCGCGTGTCGAGGAGCTGCCGCCACCGCAGGCCCCAATCCTTGTCCGGCACCGTGAAGACCGTCTCCTCCGGCGCACCGTTGAAGACGAGCAGGAAGCTGTCGTCGACGACTTTTTCACCCATGCGGCCGCGCGTGTGCACGCCCTCGCCGTTGAGGAACATCGCCAGTCCCTGACCGTCGCCGTGCCAGTCGGCGTCCTCCATCTGGCCGCCGGCGGGCGTGAACCAGGCGATGTCGGCAGCGGCCGGGTCGGCCGCCACCTGCCCCAGGAACCACCGGCGGTGCCGGAAGACGGGGTGGTCCCGGCGGAGTTGGGCCAGCCAGGAGACGAGGCTCATGAGGTCCTGATTCTTCTCAACCTGGCTCCAGTCGAACCACGAGACCTCGTTGTCCTGGCAGTAGGCGTTGTTGTTGCCGTTCTGCGTACGGCCCATCTCGTCGCCGCCCAGCAGCATGGGCACACCCTGGGAGAGGAACAGCGTGACGAGGAAGTTGCGTTGCTGCCGGACCCGGCACTCGAGGACGTCGGCGTCGTCGGTCGGCCCCTCGACGCCGCAGTTCCACGAGCGGTTGAAGCTCTCCCCGTCGCGGTTGTCCTCGCCGTTGGCGGCGTTGTGCTTCTCGTTGTAGGAGACGAGGTCGCGCAGGGTGAAGCCGTCGTGGGCGGTGACGAAGTTGACGCTGTTGTAGGGGCGGCGTCCGCTGGTCTCGTACAGGTCGGCGCTGCCGGTGAGGCGGAAACCGAGGTCGGCGATCGTCGCGGGCTCGCCCCGCCAGAAGTCGCGCACGGTGTCGCGGAACTTGCCGTTCCACTCCGACCACAGGGGCGGGAAGTTGCCGACCTGGTAGCCGCCCTCGCCGACGTCCCACGGCTCGGCGATGAGCTTCGCCTCTCGGATCACCGGGTCCTGCTGGATGATGTCGAAGAAGGCGGAGAGGCGGTCGACGTCGTGGAGCTCGCGCGCCAGCGTGGCGGCCAGGTCGAAGCGGAAGCCGTCGACGTGCATCTCGGTGATCCAGTACCGCAGGCTGTCCATGATCAGCTGGAGCACGTAGGGGTTCCGCATGTTGAGGCTGTTGCCGGTGCCTGTGTAGTCGACGTAGTAGCGGGGCTCGTCGGGCGACAGCCGGTAGTACGACTCGTTGTCGAAGCCCTTGAACGACAGCACCGGGCCGAGGTGGTTGCCCTCGGCGGTGTGGTTGTAAACGACGTCGAGGATGACCTCGATGTCGTTGGCGTGCAGCTGCTTCACCATCTGCTTGAACTCTTGGACCTGCTCACCGCGCTGGCCCGTGCTGCTGTAGTCGTTGTGGGGGGCGAAGTAGCCGATCGAGTTGTAGCCCCAGTAGTTGCGCAGGCCGAGGCGGACGAGACGGTCGTCGTGGATGAACTGGTGCACGGGCATGACCTCGACGGAGGTGACGCCTACGCGCTTGAGGTGCTCTACCACCGGCGCCGACCACAGGGACGCATAGGTGCCCCGCTGCTCTGGCGACACGTCGGGATGACGCACGGTGACGCCCTTCACGTGGGCCTCGTAGATGACGGTGTCGTTCCAGGCCACCCGGGGCGGGCGGTCGTCGGACCAGTCGAAGTAGGGGTTGGTGACCACCGACCGGGGGACGTAGGGGGCGCTGTCGTCCTCGCCCATCGTGAGGTCCTCGCCCGGGTCGCCGATCTTGTAGGGATACACCGCCGGCGACCATGTGACGCCGCCCTCGACGGCCTTGGCATAGGGGTCGAGCAGGAGCTTGCGCGGGTTGCAGCGGTGGCCCTCGTTGGGCGCCCACGGCCCCTGCACCCTGAACCCGTAACGCTGGCCGGGCCCGACGTTGGGCACGTAGCCATGGAAGCAATGGGCCGTCTGCTCGGGCAGCTCGACTCGCATCTCAGCGCCGTCGTCGTCGAACAGGCACAGCTCCACGGCATCGGCGACGAACGAGTACACCGAGAAGTTCGTTCCGGTCCCGTCGTAGGTGGCGCCTAGCGGATAGGGCTGGCCGGGCCAAACGGTCACGGCACAAGACGGTAGCGGGGGTCCCAAGATGCTGATTCGACGGTCACGTCGCGTGGTAAGTAACGCTTGTGGATAACGCGGCTGGGCCGGTCTGGGAGCCGGCGCCGGCGCGTCACGGGTGGTTCGTACCCGCTGGGCGCGCCGTCGAACTCCCGGGCCGGGGGCGCACGTTCGTCCGGGAGCTGGGCGGTCCCGAAGGGGCGCCGACGGCGATTCTGCTGCACGGCCTCGCCGCCACCGGCGGCCTCAACTGGTTCGCCTCGTTCCGTCCCCTGAGTGAGCGCTACCGCGTTGTCGCCCTCGACCACCGGGGCCACGGCCGCGGCATCCGCACCAGACGCTTCCGCCTGGCCGACTGCGCCGACGACGTGGCCGCCGTGGCCGATGCCCTCGGCGTCGAGCGCTTCCTGGCCGTGGGCTACTCGATGGGCGGGCCCATCGCCCAGCTCCTGTGGTGGCGCCACCGCGAACGAGTCGACGGCCTGGTGCTGTGCGCAACCAGCCGCAACTTCCGGGGCAGCGTCGGCGACCGCGTGCGCTTCGCCGGCCTCGGCCTCCTCGGTCTGGGCCTGGCCGTCCCCGGCGTCGTGACCGCCTCCGGCCGGGGCTGGTCCACGGTGGCGAACCTGGTCGCCGCACGGATGCCCGAGTCGCTGCGGGGATGGGCCTGGCGCGAGCTCGCCGGCCACGATCCCCGCTCCGTCCTCCAGGCGGCCGAGGCGATCGGGCGCTTCAGCTCCCACGCCTGGATCGAGTCCATCGACGTGCCCGTGGCCGTGGTGGCGACCGCTCAGGACGAGCTCGTGCCCCTGCGCCGGCAGCTGAAGCTGGCCCGCAGCATTCCCACGGCCGTGCTGCATCCCGTCGACGGCGACCACATGGTCGTGGCCCGCTCGCCGGGATCGTTCGTCCCTGCGCTCGTCGAGGCGTGCGACCTGGTGGTGCAGCGGGCGAACGACTGGTCGGCCAGGGCCACGAGGTCTGACACGGCGTAGGGACGGGTAACCACGCGGGTGTGGCCCTCGCGGTACGCCCACCCCTCGAGCCGATGCTCGCCCGCCTCGTGCGCCACCTCCCGGGCGGCGACGATCTGATCTTCGAGCCCAAGTGGGATGGCTTCCGGGCGCTGATCTTCCGCGACGGCGACGACGTCGACATCCGGAGCCGCAACGACCGCCGCTTCTCGCGCTACTTCCCCGAGGTCGTCGACTCCGTCCGCAGACTGCGCGAGCACGAGATCGTGCTCGACGGCGAGCTGCTGGTCGGCGGCACCGAAGGGTTCGACTTCGACGCCCTCATGCTTCGCCTGCACCCCGCAGCCAGCCGGGTGCAGGAGCTGGCCCGCACGACGCCGGCCTCCTTCGTCGCCTTCGACCTCCTCGCCGTGGGCGACGAGGACCTGCGTGGGCGCCCGTTCGCCGAGCGCCGGGCACGGCTCGCGGACGTCGTTGACGGCGTCGATGGCATCGTCCTCACGCCGGCCACCGACGACCGCAACGTCGCCAGCCGGTGGCTGGGGCGCTTCCGGGGCATCGACGGCGTAGTGGCCAAGCGACGCGACCAGGCGTACGAGCCGGGCCGGCGCACCATGATCAAGGTCAAGGCCGAGCGCACGGTCGACTGCGTCGTCGGTGGCTTCCGCATCTTTCCCGAGGAGCCCTCGGTCGCCTCCCTGCTCCTCGGCCTCTACGACACCGGCCGCGTTCTTCGCCACGTGGGGGTGGCCGCCTCCTTCCCGCGTCAGACGCGCCGGATGCTGCTCGATGAGCTTGCGCCGCATGTCGTGCCGCTGGCCGAGCATCCGTGGGCGACCGGGTTCGGGCTCGGGCCCAGCCCCATCGGGCGGCTCAAGGGGGCGGCCGGCCGGTGGACACCCGAGATGGGCCAGGACTGGGCGCCGGTCGTGCCCGACCTCGTCTGCGAGGTGGCCTACGACCACGTCGAGCACGGCCGGTTCCGGCATCCGGCCCGCTTCATGCGCTGGCGTCCGGACCGGGACGCGGCGTCGTGCTCGTTGGACCAGCTGGAGGAGCCGCCGCCGATCGCTCTGGACGACGTCTCTTGAGCACCGGCAGCGACGTGCACTTCTCGAGCCTCGACCGCGTGCTGTGGCCCGAGGCCGGGTTCACCAAGGGCAACATGCTCGACTACTACGCCCACGTCGCCGGCGCCCTGCTGCCCCATCTGCGCGGGCGACCGTGCACGCTCCACCGCTTCCCCGACGGACTGCAGGGCGCGCACTTCTTCCAGACCCGGTGCCCTCCCGGCGCGCCCGAGTGGGTGCACACCCAGCGGATGTGGGTGTTCTCCTCCGGCAAGGAGGTCGACGCCCCAGTGGTCGACGACGCACGGACCCTGCTGTGGGCCGCCAACCTCAGCACCGTCGAGTTCCATCCCTATCTCGGTTGCGCCGACGACTTGGCCCGTCCTACGGCCGCCGTGTTCGACCTCGACCCGGGCCCGCCCGCCGGCCTCGTGGACGCCGCCCGCGTCGCCCTGCGCGTCCGCGACCTTGTCGAGGACTTGGGACTCGACGCGTACGCCAAGACCTCGGGAGCCGCCGGCGTGCACGTCTACGTGCCCGCCAACACACCCGTGACCTACGACGACACGAAGCGCTTCGCCCGCGCCGTCGCCGCCCTCCTGCACAAGCAGACGCCCGAGCTGGTCGTCGACAAGATGACGCGCTCGCTCCGGGCGGGCAAGGTGTTCGTCGACTGGAGCCAGAACGACGGCGGCAAGTCGACGATCGCCCCCTACTCGCTGCGGGCGGCACCGCTGCCGACGGTCTCGACGCCGGTGCAGTGGGACGAGCTCTCAGCGGCCGTCGACGCCAACGATCCGGCCGCCCTTCTCTTCGGCCCCGGCGAGGTCATCCAGCGCCTCGGCGACAGCGCCGACCTGTTCGCCCGCGTGCTCACCGAGCGCCAACGTCTTCCGGCGCTCTAGCCCAGCCACCTAGCCCGGGTCTGCATACGTCCAGTCCGGCTGCTTGCGGTAGACCGTCTCGTCGTAGGTCGCCCGGCCGTCACGCAGGTCGACCAGTTTCGGGAACGGCAACGGTCGCCGGCGGGGACATCCGCCGCTCTCGACGTGCTCGACGACTTCGCCGGCGAAGGCACCCAGGATGCTGCCGACGACCAGCCGCTCCTCGACAGCCAGATAGCAGCGGTTGCCGTCGGTGACCTTGTCGAGCCACCCCGCGATCTCGGCCAGGTCGTCGGTGTTGGCTGTGCCGGCCTCGACGCGGTCAAGACGTGCCGTGATCTCACCCGAGCCGAGTTTGCACGGTGGGCATTGCCCGCACGACTCGACCCACAGGAAGCGGGAGAACTGCCGTGCCACCTCGACCATGCACGCCGTGTCGTCGTAGACGATGAATCCGGCGGCGCCCATGCCGCTGCCGACCGACTGCAGACCTTCGTAGCTGAGCGGCACGTCGAGCGACCGCCCGGGAACGACAGGGTTGGCGACGCCCGAGAACACCGCCTTCACCGTCCGCGCCGCACCGAGACCGCTGCCCACCGCCGAGATCACGTCGCCCAGCGGCGTGCCCAGCTCGACCTCGCCCACGTCGGGGGCGACGACGTCGCCGACGACCGTGCACACAACGTTGCCCGGAGACTGCTCGGTGCCCATCGAACGGAACCAGTCGGCGCCCCGGGCCAGGATGTGAGGGACGTTGGACAGCGTCTCCACGTTGTTGACCAGTGTCGGGTTGGACTCGTGGCGGCCGACGTGGCCCGGCTCGTTCTCCATGGCCTGCCAGCCGGTCTGCGGCGCGGTGGCGAACAGGCCGTGCTCGTACGGCGGGAACAGCCCGGGCAGCGGCGCCTTGCCCTCGACCACCTCGAGCATGGCCTTCTCCTCGCCGTAGAGGTACTCATCCGGTCCGCGGACGATCGTGATCTCGCAGTCCCGGCACACGCCGGCCTGCTGGAGCTCGGTGACCGCCCGAGTCACCGCCTCCAGCTCGGGCTCGAAGGAGGCCTTCAGGCAGATGAACGCCTCGCGGGCGTCCACGGCGAAGGCGGCGATGATCACGCCCTCGACGACCTGGTACGGATTGGCCCGCATGAGGGCGCGGTCCTTGAAGGTTCCGGGCTCGCCCTCGGCCCCGTTGGCCACCACGTAGCGGTGGGTGCCGCCCTGGTCGCGCACCGTCTGCCACTTGCGCCCGGTCGGGAAGCCGCCACCGCCGCGCCCGCGCAGTCCAGAGCGCAGAACCTCGGCGATCGTCGCATCGGGTCCGAGCTCGGCAGCGCGCTTGAGCCCGAGCCCGCCGATGTCGGTCGCGAAGTACTCGTCGACCGAGCCGATCGGTTGCTCAGGCAGCAGGTAGGAAGGCACCTCGGCGCGCGACGACGCAGCTAGGCGGGCGACTCGGGCTTGTCCTGTTCAGCCTCGGGGTGGTGTCCGGGCTGGTTCGCCTCGGGGACCGGCCCGGCGTTGCCCTTCTCGTTGTCGGGACCGCCGGTGCGGCGCTTGGCGCTGTCGTCGTCGGTGGCGCCGTAGCCGCTGCGACGCACTTCGGGCTGCTGGGGCTTCGTCATGGTGCTCACCTACCCG
>CADDZP010000010.1 GCA_902812475.1 Actinomycetota bacterium
GGCCGCGTACTCCCGCGCCCGGCTCAGGGCGAGCAGGGTGAAGTACGAGATCACGTAGGCGATGTAGGCGCCGATGGCGACGTACACGGCCCTGCGGTTGCCGCGCGACAACAGGAACACCAGGTACAGCACCATCGGGACCACGGCGGCCAGCGTCATCACCGCGAAGTCCCAGTGCTTCACGTGCCCGACCTCGTGGCTGACGACCGCGTCGAGCTCCCGCTCGTCGAGGCGCTCGAGCAATCCGCGAGTGATCCACATCCGAGCGTCGCGAGGCGTCCGCCCGAACGTGAAGGCGTTGGGGTTGCCGTCGTCGACGATGCCCAGCTTCACCAGCGGCACGCCCGCGTCTCGGCACCGCCGGGCGACGAGCTCACCGACGGGATGGTCGGTCAGGTACCGCTGGCCGTCGTGGTCGATGACCGACGCCGGCACCAACCACTGGATGATCAGCGGGTTGATGGCGTACTGGAGCCCGATGATGGCGATGGCGAACACCGCGGGGAACCAGACGGGGGCCCCGGCCCAGATGACGGCGGCCACGCCGATGATCAGCACCAGCGCCAGCAGGCCGGTGATCGACGGGAGCGAACGGCGAAGCGTGAATCCCATGGCAACTCCCAACAGACGAACTCAGCCCATCGTACGGGCCTCTCGCAGCGAAATCGTTTCGACCACCTCGTACTGGGCCCCCTTCGGATTGAGCCGCGACTCGACCAGCCACACCTCCTGTACCGGCCATCGGGCCGCGATCGGCGTGCCGACCAAGTCACGGAGGTCGACCCCGCGGCGGTCTCGGGCCCGGGCCACGGTGAGATGCCCGCGGAAGGGCCGAGGCTCGGGCGGCTTGCCCACCCTCTTGGTCGCCCGCACGACGGCCTTGGCCACTGCGTCCAGGCCTGCCACCGGCACGTGCAGCACGCGCCTGCCGAACCGACCGGTCTCCGGCCCCAGCACCGCTTCCGTCGGCGCCGCCGCCACCCGCCGCAGCGCGCCCACGGCGTCGTCGAGCTCGACGGACCCGAAGAAGCGCAACGTCACGTGCCACTGCCCCCTCGTCGTCCACCGGAGCCCCTCGACATCAGGCCGCGGCAGATCAGCGATCGACGAAAGGACGTCGTCCGGCGGCCAGACGGCAACAAACAACCGGGGCACTAGCGGTCACGCGTTGGCGGGCAACTCCCGGGCCAGGAGGCGGCGGCGAAGAAGGTCGAGCAGCGAGATGCACGCGAACTGGCGCACCTGGTCGCGCTGGCCGGGCAGGCGGGCGTGGGCGCACTGGGTGTCGCCGTCGACCGTCGTGCCCATGTACACCGTGCCGACGGGCTTGCCGTCCTGCTCATCGGGGCCGGCCACGCCCGTCACGCTGATGCCCACGTCGGCGCCGAGCACCTTGCAGGCGGCCTCGGCCATCGCACAGGCCGCCTCCTCGGAGACGACGGGCCCTTCGGCGACGCCGAGCAGGTCGAACTTCACCTGGCTGTCATAAGCGACGATCGAGCCCCGGAAGAATTCGGTGGCGCCCGCTGCCTCGGTGAGGCGGGCACCGACGAGGCCGCCGGTGAGCGACTCGGCGACACCGAGCGTCAGCCCGTGCGCCTTCAGCAGGGCGGCGACGGCGTCCTCCATCGTCTCGTCGTCGACGCCGAAGATCAGATCGCCCAGGATGGAGCGCAACTCCGCCTCTTCGGCCGACAACAGCTCGCGGGCCGTCGCCTCGTCAGTCGCCTTGGCCGTGAGCCGGACCTTGATGCCCTCGATGCCGCTGGCAAGGAAGGCGATGGTGGGGTTGCTCTGGGTATCGACCCGGGCGGAGATCATCTCCGCCAGCGTCGACTCCGCCAGGCCCCACGTGCGCAGCGTTCGGCTGAGGATGACGGCCTGCTCGCCAGAGCGAGAGCGCAGATCCGGGAGAACCGCCCGCTCCATCATCTCCTTCATCTCGTGCGGCACACCGGGCACGGCGTAGACGACCTTGTGCCCGACCGGGCAGATCAGGCCGGGCGCCGTCCCGCGCTTCTGGGGAATGAACGTGGCGCCCACGGGGATGTCGGCCTGGCGGGCGTTGTTGTCGGCCATCTCCCGCCCCCGCGCCCCGAAGAAGGCGCGGATGGCCTCGACCATGTCCGCGTCGCGCCGCAGGGGGACGTTCATCACCTCGGCGATCGCCTCGCGGGTGATGTCGTCCTGGGTCGGCCCGAGCCCTCCGCATACGACGACGGCATCGCTGCGGGCCAGCGCCTCGCGGATGGCGAGCACCATGCGGGCCTGGTTGTCGCCCACCTTCGTCTGGAACAGCGAGTCGATGCCGGCCAACGCCAGGTGCTCGCCGATCCAGGCAGAGTTGGTGTCGACGATCTGGCCGAGCAGCAATTCGGTGCCGACGGCGACGACCTCACATCGCACGCTGGGACGTCCGTCCGTCGAGCAGGTACTGGGCGCCGGTGACGAGCGTGAGCGCCACGGCGATCCACAGGACCGTGGTCGCCACCCAGTGATCGTCCGCCGTCAGCGGCAGCAGGGCGAACCCCACGGCCACCTCCTGAGTGACGGTCTTGACCTTGGCCCACTTGCGCGCGGGCACCGAGATGCCCCGGCGCCCGACGTAGGAGCGGTAGGCGCTGATGAAGAGCTCGCGAAAGCCGACCAGCGCGACAGGCACCCACCAGAACACGCCGTCGGCGACGAGGGCCACGAGGGCGCCCAGCACGAGCACCTTGTCGGCCAGCGGGTCGAGGAACGCACCGGAGCTCGTGCTTCCCTGCCGACGGGCGACCCACCCGTCGAGGGCGTCGCTGCCCGCCAACGCGATCCACACGGCAAGCGTCGACCACGACGACGGCCGTTCGACGATGAGCACGATCACGACGGGCGCAAGCAGCAGGCGCGCCGCCGTGAGGGCGTTGGCGGGGGTGGCCAGCGCCGACGGTCCGAACGAGCCCGCCCGCCGCTGCCCCATCGAGGACGTCGTCATCGGCTACCGCCGCCAATCGAGCCGCCTACGGCGGCGCTCAGGTCCGAGGCGACACCGGCGAGCGCTGCTCGCCGCTGATCGCTCATCTCAGACGGCCTCGAGGTCGGGGCCGGCGGCGGCCACGACCGTCGCCTCCATGAACGACCCTGCGTCCCAATCCGCCTGCACCGACACGATGCCGTCGATCTCGGGGGCTTCGCGGTGGCTGCGGGCGATGCCGGGCGCGTCGACAAGCACGTCGATCTTCTGACCTACGAGAGCCGCCCGGCGTTCCGCGGTGATGCGGTCCTGGACCTCGGACAGCTCGCGCAGGCGCTCGGCGACGAGCGAGGCGGGGACCTGCCCGTCGAGGTCGGCGGCGTAGGTGCCCTCCTCGGGCGAGAAGGCGAAGAACCCGGCCCAGTCGAGCTGGGCTTCGTCGATGAACCGCAGCAACTGGTCGTGGTCGTCCTCTGTCTCGCCGGGATAGCCGACGATGAACGACGACCGGAAGGCGGCATCCGGCTGGCGGCGGCGGATGGCGCCGATGCGCCCGAGGAAGCGGCGGCCGTCGCCCCACCGGCGCATGCGACGCAAGAGACCCTTGGCCACGTGCTGGAGCGAGAGGTCGAAGTACGGGACACCGGTCGCGCAGATGACGTCGACCAGCTCGTCGTCGAGCTCGGAGGGATAGAGGTACAGCAAGCGCACCCGGGCCACCCGCTCGGCGACGGCCCGCACGAGCGGGACGATGGAGCCGGCGGCCCCGACGTCGCGCCCATACGACGCGAGATCCTGGGCGACGAGCACGACCTCCTTGACCTCGAGGGCCTCCACCTCGGCGAGGACGGAGTCCATCGAGCGGGAGCGTTGCCGGCCCCGGAACGACGGTATGGCGCAGAAGCCGCAGTGGCGGTCGCAACCCTCCGCCACCTTCACGTACGCCCACGGCGCGGCGCTCGCCGGCCGCGGGACGTTGAGGAGGTCGAGGGACGGCACGTCGGCGCGCGTGCGCAGCGTGACCGGCACGCCGAACCCGGCGACGGCGTCCGCCTCGGGCAGCACCTCGGCCAACTCGGTGCCATAGCGCTCGGCCATGCAGCCAGTGACGACCAGGCGGGCACCGGAGCGGCGCGCCTCGCTCAAGGCGAGGACCGTGTCGACCGACTCCTGGCGGGCAGCTTCGATGAACGCGCACGTGTTGACCACGACGAGGTCGGCGTCCTCGGGCGCGTCGGCGGGCGTCAGCCCGTCGGCCAGAAGCGTCCCCGTCAGCTTGTCGGAGTCGACCTGGTTCTTCGGGCAGCCGAGGGTCTCGACCCAAAAGGAGTCGGGCACAACCCCCAAACTACCGGGGGGCCTACTGTGCGCCTCGTGGCGACCATCGAGGACATCAACCCAGCGACGGGGCAGACCATCGGCGCGGTGCCCGACATGGACGATGCCCAGGTGCGTCAGGCGGTGCAGCGGGCCCGCGCCGCCTTCAGGGTGTGGGGACGCCTCGAGTTCCCGGAGCGCCGAGAGCAGCTGCTGCGCGTCCGCGACTACATGCTCGACCGGACCGACGCCGTGGTCGCCCGCATCTGCGAGGAGACGGGCAAGACCAGATTCGAGGCGATGTTCACCGAGGTCTTCGTCACCGCCGACCTCATCGACTTCTACGCCCGCCACGGAGAGAAGGCGCTCCGCCCCCAACGCGTGAACACCGGTCCGCTGCGGCTGACCAAGCGACCCTACAAGGTGTACGAGCCCCTCGGCGTGGTGGCCGTGATCAGCCCGTGGAACTACCCGTTCGCCCTCACCATGTCGCCCCTCGTGAGCGCCCTCTTCGCCGGCAACACGGTGGTCCTCAAGCCGTCCGAGGTCACCCCGCTCGTTGGCGTCCTCGTGGGCGAGCTCTTCAGCAAGGGCTGCGACCACCGCGACATCGTCCAGGTCGTCACGGGCGGCGGCGGCGCCGGCAACGCTCTCGTCGGCGGCGGGGTGCAGAAGGTGTGCTTCACCGGCTCGGTCAACACCGGCAAGAAGGTGATGGCCCAGGCGGCCGAGACGCTCACGCCCGTCACCCTCGAGCTCGGCGGCAAGGACCCGATGATCGTCCTCGACGACGCCGACGTGGAGCGGGCCGCCAACGGCGCCGTGTGGGGAGCGTTCAGCAACGAGGGCCAGACGTGCATCTCCATCGAGCGCGCCTACGTCGAGGCCGACGTCTATGACGAGTTCGTCGACAAGGTGGTGGCCAAGACACGCACCATCCGTCAATCGAACGACGGCGACATCGGTTCGATGACGTTCCCGCCCCAGCTCGAGACCGTCGAGCGCCACTTGGCCGACGCCGTCGAGAAGGGCGCCAGGATCGTCGTGGGCGGCCGCCGCCGCGCCGACCTGGGCGACATGTGGTTCGAGCCCACCGTGCTCGTCGACGTGAACCACTCGATGGACGTCATGCGCGAGGAGACATTCGGCCCCGTGCTGCCGATCATGAAGGTGAGCGACGAGACCGAGGCGCTGCGGCTCGCCAACGACTCGCCGTACGGGCTCAGCTCCTCGGTGTGGACGACGTCGGACGACCGCGGCCGCCGAGTCGCCGGGCAGCTGGAGGCGGGCAACGTCTGCGTCAACGACTGTCTCGTCGACTATGGCATCAGCGGTCTGCCCTTCGGCGGCGTGAAGAACTCCGGCCTGGGCCGGACGCACGGCATCGAGGGCCTCACCGACATGTGCCGGGTCAAGGCGGTCGTCGAGGACCGCTTCGGCCTCAAGCGGGAGCTGCACTGGTTCCCCGTGTCAGCCGGGCGCTACGGCCTCCTCGAGCGAATCATCAAGCTGCTCTACCGCCGGGGTACGGGCAACAAGTTGCGGGCACTGCTGCGGGGGTAGCGCACCTACTCGATCGGCACCAGGGGGCGGTCGTCGTCGTCGAGCTGGTGCAGGTACTCGGCGATGCCGTACCCGGTGCGGCCCTCGTAGGTCCAGCGGGCCAGGCCCTCGTTCACGATCGTCTTGCGATCGCCGTGGCGCTGGGGCAAGGCGGCGACACGGAGCACGTCGGCCCTGAGCTCGTGCACCCCGCCGCCCTTGTCGGTGGCGCGGACGTGTGAGACCCGGTGGGTGAGGCCGTCGTCGGCCAGCTCGGTACGAACGCTCCAGTCGCGGATGCTCGTCGCCTCGCCGTCCTTCCAGACCCAGCCCCGGTGGAGGTCTCCGGCGTCGGTGCCGATGCGGATGCCGCCGAAGTGTGTGTCGTCGCCGATGTTGACCGAGAACCATCGCCACATCTTCGGGCCGCCCCATCGGCGGGGTCCCCATGACTTGTCGCGGTTGCCACGGGCGTCGGCGCCGAGCTCGGCCCGCCGACCGTCGGCCTCGATCCACCCGGACCAACGGCCCGCCTGCTCGAGATGCCCACGCCCGACGCTGCGCGCCGTCTCCGCGCTCGCCCCGTCGCTGCTGCGCCCTTGGCCGTCGGTCCCGACCGCGGGGATCAGCGCCGAGAAGGTGACATCCATGGAGAGGTTGCCCGGGCGCATGTGGCCCGACCCGTCCAAGTCGACGAGCACGGCATCGGCGTCGCACGTGATGCGCCATTCCTTCAGCGGCGCCAGCCGTTCATACGTGACGCCAGCGACGGCGAGGCCCGTGTCGACCATCTCGGTCTGTTCGCGAACGCCGCGCACGAAAGCCAGCTCGTTCCCCGGCAGCCAGGCGGACAGGCCGACGTCCATCGTCCCCTCGTTCGGACGGACGCCGATGCGCGTGAAGAACCCGGTCTCGGCGTCGGGGTCGTAGCAGTTGAAGTAGTACGACTCGCTCCATGCCGTGTCCCCTTCGACGGGGTGGGCGAAGTCGTGGCGCTCGTCGAGGATCGGCATTTTCCGGGCGCTCGATGTTACGGCGTCGACGCCGTCACCGTCGTGTGGATGCCGCCGCGCACGTTCCAGTCGGTGCGAACGGTCATCTGGCGCGGGCCAATGCACGCGACCAGGTCGTCGAGGATGCGGTTGGTCACGTCCTCGTGGAAGGCGCCCTCCTGGCGGTAGCTCCAGAGGTACAGCTTGAGCGACTTCAACTCGACGATCGACGCACCGGGCGTGTAGGTGATCGTCACGGTGGCGAAGTCGGGCTGGCCCGTCATAGGGCAGACGCACGTGAACTCCGGCGTCTCGCAGCGCACCTCGTAGTCGCGTCCCGAATGAGGGTTCGGGACGGCGACCAGCTCCTTGGAAGGCCGCGTGGGCATGTCAGCCCACGCTACTGGCGGTCTTCTACTTCTTTCCGAGCATGCGGTTCATCTTCGTGCCACAGACTGGGCACGTGCCCTGGGCGGCGCGCCGGCCGTTGGCCAACTCCACTTCCTGGCCTTCGAACTGCCGCTTCTCACGGCACTTCACGCAGTAACCCTCGTAGGACGCCATTGAAGGATGCTCCTCCCTTGGGGGGACGTCCCATCAGTCTTATCGGGTACGCAGCGGAAAAGGGCGGATGCTGCGGTACCCCCGTTACCAGTGGGCCCGCGAGCGGGTCCAAACATGCGGGTGGATGCACCACCCAAGGAGGCTGAAAAGCATGTACCACTTCGCCGTCGTCGCCCTGCTCGGGTTGGCGGTGCTCAAGATCGCCGACCTGCTGGAGGACTACATCCCCGGTCTCGCACGCGTGGACGCGCTGCTGACCTACGCGCTCGCCGTCGGCGCCACGGTCGCTCTCGACTACTCGGTCTTCAAGGGCTTCCACATCAGCGTCCCCGACGCATGGATGGGCCCGTGGTTCACGGGGTTCATGGTCGGCTCGTTCGCCACGGTGTGGCGGGTGGCCTTCGGCTACCTGGGCTCGACCGAAGGCAAGACCGCCGAGGAGCGCCACCCCCAGCGCCCCCGCGTCGCTGCCTGACCGAGACAAGGTCAGCGGAGGGCGCCTTCGGGCGCCCTCCGTTCGCGTCTACAGCGGGGTCGTCGGGATCGTCAGCTGGGGGTGCTCGATGCCGCCGTCGACCTGGAAGACCTTGCCCGTCACCCACGACGAGGCCGGCGCGGCCAGGTACAGGACGCAGGCGGCGATGTCCTCCACCTCGCCGAGGCGGGCCATCGGCGTGTGGGCGATCATCTCGTCCCGGATCTCCTGGTTGTCGGCGACGTAGTCCAACGCCGACGTGGCGACGCTGCCCACCTCGATGGCGTTGACCCGGACCTTGGGCGCGAACTCGCTGGCCAGGTTCCTCGTCAGGAACGACAGGGCGGCCTTGGCCGTGCCGTAGGCGGCGAATCCGGACTGCACCATGCTCCCGGCGCGTGACGAGATGTTGACGATGGCGCCGCCGTCACCTTCGGCAAGGACCGGGGCGCAGAAGCGGGTGAGAAGGAACGCCGAGGTGACGTTGAAGTGGAACGCCTCCTCGAAGCTGCGCTCAGACGTGCGCATCGCCTCGCGGGGCAGCCACCCGCCGGCGTTGTTGACGAGGATGTCGATGCGCTCGAACTCGGTGTTGGTGACGTCGACGAGGTGCTCGAGCTGGTCGCGCTCGGTGACGTCGGTGGGCACGGCGAGCGCCCGACGGCCCAGCTGCCGAACGCGCTCGGCCGTGGCCTCGATGTCGTCCTTGGTGCGCGCCGCGCAGACGACGTCGGCGCCCGCTTCGGCGAGGGCGATTGCCGACCCGGCGCCGATGCCCTTGCCGGCACCGGTGACCACTGCCACTTTGCCGTCAACGCGAAATCGGTCGAGGATCATGGCTCAGGACCGTACTCAGTCGGGGGCAACGGATGGCATATCGGGTGATCCAGTGGGCGACGGGGAACGTCGGCAAGCTCGCCATCGAGGCAGTGGAGGCTCATCGCGACCTCGAGCTCGTCGGCGTGTGGGTGCACAGTGCGGAGAAGGCCGGCCAGCCGTTCGGCGGCGTGACAGCGACGAGTGACATCGACGCGATCCTGGCCTTGAACGCCGACTGCGTCGTCTACACACCGCTCCTCGGGCAGACCGAGGAGGTGGCGCGCATCCTGCGGTCCGAGAAGAACGTGGTGACGCCGGTCGGCTGGTTCTATCCGAAGAACACGGCCGGGATCGCCGAGCTCGAGGCCGCGTGCCGCGAAGGTGGCGTAACGCTGCACGGCACCGGCATCCACCCCGGCGGCATCACTGAGCGCTTCCCACTCACGCTCTCCGCGCTGTGCACCAACATCCGCCACGTGCGGGCCGAGGAGTTCAGCGACATCCGCAACTATCAGGCCGAGGCTGTCGTCCGGGACATCATGCTGTTCGGCAAGCCGCCGGACGAGGCAGCCCACAGCCCCATGCTCGAGATCCTCGGCAGTGGGTTCGGCCAGTCGGTGCGCATGGTTGCCGATGCACTCGAGCTGACGATCGAACCCGAGCTGCGCACTTCACACGAGATGGCGGTGGCGACCAAGGACCTCGACACCCCGGTGGGCCTCGTCCCCGCCGGCACGGTCGCCGCCCAGCGCTTCACGTGGCAGGCCACCGTCGACGGCGAGCCGCGCATCACGGCGCGCGTGAACTGGCTCATGGGTGAGGACCTCGACCCGCCCTGGAAGCTCGGCGGCGAACGCTTCGAAGTGTCCTTCGATGCCGATCCGCCGCTCCACGTCGTCTTCCACGGCCTGCACCCGGAGGTGGTCGGCGACGACCTCGACCGCAATCGCGGCCTGCTGGCGACCGCCAACCACGTCGTGAACTCGATTCCCTACGTCTGCGACGCCGAGCCCGGCGTGAAGACGTATCTGGATCTGCCGCTGATCGCCGGCCGGGCGATTCCCTAATCGGCTGTTACTCGGGCGCGGGCGTGCGCTGCTCCGTTTCGGCGGCACTGGTGTCGACACCCGCGGCGGCGACCTGCTGCATCATCGCGTCCCAGTCGAAGTAGTCCCGCCAGGCGGTGAACTTGGCGTCGGCGTCGCACTCGAACACGCCGACGACGGGCACTTTGACGGGCCTGCCGTTCATGTTGAACGAGTCGAGGCGCTCGACGAGCACGACGTCGCCGTGCGATGCGATGTTGAGCACGGCCAGGTCGAAGTCGGTCGCCCAGGCGGCCTGGTTCGCCAGCTCCTCGGCGATGGCCTCCCGCCCGTGCACCGGGTCTCTGGCCATCATCTGGAAGACGGCGTCGTCGGTGAAGAAGTCGCCGAGCGTCTTGGGCTCGTCCCACGCCGCGAGGAAGTCCCGGACCGCCTGCTCGTTCTGCTGTGCGCCCATGGCGAGCCGGTCTAGCCGTTGGCGCGAGCGCGTGCTTCGTCGAGCTCCTCGGACGTCATCAGGACGGCCCTGGCCTTGGAGCCCTCCGACGGGCCGACAACGCCGCGGCGCTCGAGGAGGTCCATGAGCCGGCCGGCCCGGGCGAAGCCGACGCGCAGCTTGCGCTGGAGCATCGATGTGGACCCGAGCTGGGACCGTACGACGAGTTCCATGGCCTGCTGGAGCAGGTCGTCGTCATCGTCGTCGTAGACACGGCTGCCGCTGCCGGGTGCGTCGTCGTCGCCCTCCACGCCGTCGACGTACTGGGGCTGCGCCTGGCGCCGCCAGTGAGCCGTGACCTTGCGCACCTCGTCCTCGCTCACCCACGCACCCTGGATCCGGCGGGGCACGTTCGTCGACGCAACGGCCAGGAGCATGTCGCCTTGGCCGATGAGGCGTTCCGCGCCGGGCTGGTCGAGGATGACCCGGCTGTCGGCCAGCGAGGAGACGGCGAAGGCCATGCGGGACGGGATGTTGGCCTTGATGACGCCGGTGATGACGTCGACCGAGGGCCGCTGCGTGGCGATGACCAGGTGGATGCCGACGGCACGGGCCATCTGGGCGATACGGCAGATCGACTCCTCGACGTCGCGCGCCGCCACCATCATGAGGTCGTTGAGCTCGTCGACAACGACGAGGATGAACGGAAGGCGCTGGTACTCGACGTCGCTGCCCGGTTCGCCCTTGAGCTCACCCCGGTCGAAGGCGGCGTTGTAGCCGGTGACGTCGCGGGCACCGACACTGAACAGGAGCTCGTAGCGCCGGTCCATCTCGTCGACGGCCCAGGCCAGGGCGTTGGCCGCCCGCTTGGGGTTGACGACCACCTGGGTGAGCAGGTGAGGCAGGCCGTTGTACTGCCCGAGCTCCACGCGCTTGGGGTCGACGAGGATCATGCGCACCTGGTCGGGCGTCGAGCGCACGAGCACCGACGTGATCAGCGAGTTGATGCACGACGACTTCCCGGCGCCGGTCGCTCCGGCGATCAGCACGTGGGGCATCTCGGACAGGTTGGTCAGCACCGGGCGTCCGGCGATGTCACGGCCGAGGGCGACCTCGAGGGGGTGACGGGCCCGCCGAGCCTCGTCGGTCGCCAGGATGTCGCCGAGCCAGACGACGTCACGCTGCTTGTTGGGGACTTCGACGCCGATCGCCGAACGGCCTGGGATCGGGGCGAGGATGCGGACGTCGGGCGACGCCATGGCGTAGGCGATGTCCTTGTGCAGGTTGGTGACCCTGGCCACCTTGACGCCGGGCGCCAGCTCGAGCTCGTATCGCGTGACGGTCGGCCCGACGGTCATGCCGACCAGCTGGGTCTCGACACCGTGCGTCGCCAGGGCGTCGACCAATGCCCGGCCCGTCGCCGTCACCATCCGCTCGTCGACCTTCTGGGCCTTGCCCCGCTTGAGGAGGCTGAGAGGAGGCAGCTTCCACGTCCCCGGCTCGGCTGCCGGCCCCAGGTCGATGGCCAGCTGCTCGCCCTTGGGCTGCTCGTCCACGGGCACATGGATCTCGACGGCCTTCGTTTCGGGTTCTGTTTCCGGCTCCGGTGGTTCGATGACGGGCTCGGGTTCCGGGTCGTAGACCTCCTGCTCTTCGCCGCCGGCGGGCTCGGGAAGGAGCCACTTCCACGCCCGCACCAACAGCCCCGGCACGGCCCGCAACGGCGTGCGGGTGACGAGCAGGAGTCCGAACGCCGCCGCCGCGGTCAATACGAGCGCTGCGCCGGGCGTCGCCAGAGCGCTCTGAAGGGGGCCGGAAATGGCATCACCGACGAACCCGCCGGTGCCCACGAGGCCGAGGATGCCGCAGGCCGAGGCGATCGTGAGCGTCGAGCCGATCGACACCGACGTCGGCACTTCAGGCGGCCGCCCAAACAGCAGCAGGACGCCGACGGCGCACACGGCGAGCGGGACGAGGTAGCGCCCGTCGCCGAGCGCTTCCCGATAGGCGTCGTGCAGGGCGTCGCCGACGGGCCCGGCGGCGTGTGCGTAGACGCCGAGCGCCGACAGGAGCCCGACCACGAGGAGGGCCAACCCGGCCAGGTCCCCGGCGTGGGTCTTCAGCGCCTTGGCGACGATGTCGACGACCCGGGCGCTCAGCCCCGGCTGCTTGCGCCTCGCCGGGCGCCGGGCGGGCGCTTTGCGCTTCTTGGCCGTCGGCCGTGCACGCGTTCGGGTAGCCACAGTGGCCACAACGGTAACAGCAGCAACATCGGCACCGCCGCATCTCGTTCTGGCGGTCGTGGACGTCGCTATACGCCGCCTACGACCGCCAGAACGGCAGGGGGTGGGATGTCAGACCTCCATCACGAGCGGGACGATCATCGGGCGGCGTTTGGTGCGCTCGTTGACGAAGCGGCCGGCGGCCTGGCGGACGTGGCGGCGGACGGTCTCGAAGTCGGTGGCGCCCTCGGCGGCAGACTCCTTCAGCGAGTCCCGTACAGCCTGGCGGGCCTCCTCCAAGAGGCCTTCGGCCTCCGGGGCGTACACCCACCCGCGGGTGATGATCTCCGGGCCGCTGACGACCTCCCCGGTACGAGAGTCGACGGTGACCACGACGACGACCACGCCTTCCTCGCCGAGCACCCGACGATCCCGCAAGACGCCGTGGGCGACGTCGCCGACGATGCCGTCGACGTAGAGGAAGCCGGCCGGGACCTCGGTGACGAAGTCGACGGCGCCGTCGGTCAGCTCGACCACATCGCCGTCCTCGGCCAACAGGACGTTGGCGCGCGCAACGCCCATCTGCATGGCCAGCCGCGAGTGGTGTATCAGATGTCGGAACTCGCCGTGCACGGGGATGAAGTACTCGGGCTTGGCCACCGACAGCAGCGTCTTCAGCTCTTCCTGCTGGGCGTGGCCGCTGACATGGACGTCGGCGATGCCGGAGTGAATGACGTCGGCGCCCAACCGGTACAGGCCGTCGATCACCTTGTTGACGTCGTACTCGTTGCCGGGGATGGCGTGGGAGCTGAGGATCACCACGTCGCCCTCGCCGATCTTCAGCCACTTGTTCTCGCCGGCGGCCATCAAGGCCAACGCCGACATCGGCTCGCCCTGTGACCCCGTGGAGATCACGCAGACGTCGCCCGCTTCGAAGTCGCCGATCTTCTCGATGTCGACCAGCCGGTCGTCGGGGATGCGCAGCAGACCCATCTCCCGGGCCAGGGCCACGTTCTTGCCCATCGACCGCCCCAGCGTGGCGATCGTGCGGCCGCTTGCCAACGCCGCGTCGGCGATCTGCTGGATGCGGTGGAGGTGGCTGGCGAAGCAGGCGGTGATGATGCGCTGGCCGGCGCGCTCGGCGAACAGGTCGTGCAGCACCCCGCCGACTGAGCGCTCGCTCTTGGTGCTGCCCGCTTCCTCGGCATTGGTCGAGTCCGACAGCAACAGGCGGATGCCGTGCTCGTCGGCGATGGCGCCGATGCGCGCCAGGTCGGTACGCCGGTCGTCGACGGGCGTGAGGTCGAGCTTGAAGTCACCCGAGTGCAGGATGACGCCCTGGGGTGTGTAGAAGGCGGTGGCGAACCCGTGCGGCACCGAATGAGTGACGGGGATGACCTCGACGTCGAACGGCCCGATGCGCCGCCGCTCGCCGTCGACGAGCGCGTTCAGCGACGTCCGTTCCATCAGGCCCGATTCCTCGATCCGGTTGCGGGCCAGCCCCAGCGTCAGGGCCGAGCCGTAGATCGGGAAGGAGACCTCGCGCAAGAGGAAGGACAGCGCCCCCACGTGGTCCTCGTGGCCGTGCGTCAGCAGGCAGGCATCGATGCGGTCGGCGTTGTCGCGGAGGTAGGTGAAATCTGGCAGCACGAGGTCGATGCCGGGCATGTCGACCTCCGGGAACATGAGCCCGCAGTCGAGAAGGAGCAGACGATTGTCCTGCTCGATGACGGCGCAGTTGCGGCCGATCTCCCCCAGCCCGCCGAGGAAGACGATGCGTACGCGGTCAGCCACGCGGCAGGGCGGCGAGCAGACGCCGCGCCTCGTCCTCCAGGCCCGCCGGAGTCGGCCCGTTCGGGAGACGGCACTCACCGACGGCATGGCCGAGCACCCGCATCATCGCCTTGGTCGGGATCGGGCTCGGCGCCGCGTCGGTGCCGCGGAACTCCCATGACGGGATGAGGCGAGCGTTCATCTCCCGGGCCCCGGCGACGTCGCCCTTCTCGAAGGCGGCGATCATCTCGGCGATCTGGGGACCGGCCCAGTGCGACGCCACGCTGACGACGCCCACCGCGCCCGCCGTCGCCATGAGCGCCAGCGTCTGGTCGTCGTCACCGCTGTAGATCTCGAAGCTCTCGGGCATGGCGGCGCGCAGCTGGGCCGAGCCCGATGGATCGAGGGCGGCGTCCTTCACGCCGACGATGTTGTCGACGCCCGACAGGGCGACGAACGTGTCGAGCGCGATCTTGCGGCCCGCCCGGACGGGGATGTCGTAGAGAAGGATCGGGAGGTTGGTGGCCTCGGCCACCGCCCGGAAGTGCGCCTGGAGGCCGGCCTGACCGGGACGGTTGTAGTACGGCGTCACCACGAGGGCGCCGTCGACGCCGCAGTCCTCGGCCACCTTCGTCAACTCGATCGTGTGGCGAGTGTCGTTGCTGCCCGTCCCGGCGACGACGGGCACGGTGACGGCTTCTGCCACCGCCCGCCAGAGGTCGGCGTCCTCGTCGTCGGTGAGCACCGGCCCTTCTCCGGTCGTGCCGGCGAGGACGAGGCCGTCACTGCCGTTGTCGGTGAGCCACCTGGCCAGCTTCACCGCCGCATCGACGTCGAGGGCGCCGCTGGCGTCGAACGGCGTCACCATGGCGGTGACAACGGTGCCGAACCGACCGGACATCATGCGCTCCCGCGCCCAGTGGTGCCGCCTTCGGCGGCGCTCAGTTCCGATGCACCGCTGTCGAGCTGCGCTCGCCACCGTTCCATCAGGCCATCTCCTTGCTCTCCTCGGACGCCCGCTCCTTGCCGAGCGTGCTGAGGAGGTCCTCGTGCAGCTCGAACCACACGGTGTGGTACGAGTCGATCAGCGGCTTGGTGAACCAGTCCTGTTCGCCGGCCTCCACGCGGTCGACCGCGGCGGACAGGCGCGCTTCGTAGCGAGAGAACCGGTCCAGCAACGAACCCAGCCGCCCGGCGAGGGGACCCGCCTCGTCGTGCAGGCCGCGGAGGGCGCCGATGACGCGTCGGTCGTGGGCGGCGTCGGTGTGGTCGTTCACGACGGCCTGGCCGTTGTCCTCGCGCAACTGCCAGGCGCTGGCGGTCGACAGAAGTCGCGGGTTCAGGGCCAGGAACTCCCGGTAGAGCGCCTCGACCTGGGCCGCACAGCCAGCTGCCTCCAGCTCGGCGGCGATCAGCTCCGCGTGCAGCGACCGCCCGGCAGGCGTGAGCGTCCAGCCCGAGACGCGGCCTTCCCGCCGGCGCGCGAGGTCGTCGGCGCCCAGATCGGCGAGCACACCCGCGACGATCGACTGGTCGAGACCAGTGGCCTCGACGATGGGGCCGACGTCGGCGAAGCCCTTCAGCCGGACGGAGGTGATGACGACCAGTCGCGGGTCCGCTGGATACGCCACACGATCGACGCTACCAACGGCCGCCCCGCTGCAGTTTGAATCCGCAGAGCGGTCAGGACGCGGCGGCCGCCTCGCGATCCTTGGCGACCTCGTCGTACGCCTCGTACTCGGCGCCGGTGTCGGCCCAGTCCTCGAAGGCGATGACGCCGAGCTCGGTGAACCTCTGGCGCAGGTAGCCGTCGGCGGTGTCGAGCAGGCCGAGCTTCTTGCAGTTCGGGACGATCTTGCTGAACAGCATCTGCTGGAAGAGGGCACGCTCGGGCGCCTGCAGCGTCAGGTGCACGGCCTCCTTGACGGGGATGCCGAGTCGCTCCCACACCTCCTGCTGCAGGAAGCGGTCGCGCATGCGCACCGCGGCCTCGAAGGCGAACTCCTGGCGCTCGCGCAGCTCGGCCTGGGTCAGCCCCGAGTAGTACTCCTGCAGGCTGAGCACACCGAACGCCACGTGACGGGCCTCGTCACTCATCACGTAGCGCAGCAGCTGCTTCAGCAACGGCTCGGTGGTCAGCTGATGGAGGAAGCCGAAGGCGGCGAGGGCGAGACCCTCGACCATGATCTGCATGCCGAGGTACGTCATGTCCCAGCGGCTGTCCTGCACGATGTCGTCGAGTAGCAGGCGCAGGTGGGCGTTGATCGGGTAGTGCCCCGACAGCTTCTCGTCCAGGTACTTGGCGAAGACCTCGACGTGGCGGGCCTCGTCCATCACCTGGGTCGAGGCGTAGTACTTGGCGTCGATCCACGGCACCGTCTCGACGATCTTCGCCGTGCACAGCAGGGCGCCCTGCTCACCGTGCATGAACTGGCTCAGCGTCCAGTTCTGGGACTCGACGGCGAAGTCGAGCCACTCCTTGTCACCCCACTTCTCGAGTGCGGTGCCGCTCAGGTCGATGCCCTGGCCGAAGCCCCCCGCCTGAAGGGCGTTGTTGATCGCCACCTCTTCCTGGTCGACGGGCGTCTCCCACGGCAGGTCGGTCTGGGCGTTCCACTGCGACTTCTTGGCCTTCTCGTAGAGCTTGCCGAGGGCGGGACGCGTGCGCTCGTAGTCCCAGGTGAAGATGGCGTCGGCGTTGTCCTTCACCGCGTGGGCGACTTCTTCGACGTCGTTGTTGGTGATCGAGAGGATCGCCTCGAGGTCGTTGATGTCAGTGCGGCCGATCAGCTCTTCGTTGGTTGCCATTGGGACTCCTTTACTGAGCTGCAGGGGAAACGAGCCCGGGGAGGACGAACGTCCCGACCAGGCGGCGGACGGACTCTTCGTCGCCCACGTCGACGCCGTCGGCGGGGGCGAGCGTGTACGAAAGAACGAGGCGGGCGACCCACTCAGCGACGCGCGGCGCCTCCCGGTCGCCGACGTAGGGCGCCAGATAGGGCGCAGCGAACTCGCTCACCATCCCGAGCGCCCGGTCGGCCTGGCGGAAGGCGACCTTGGGCAGGATGACATCGGGCTCGTAGGCGAGCACGAACTGCAGGGCGTCGTGGCCGGCGAGGGAGCGGGCGGTGTACACGACGCCGGCCACGACCAGCTCCTCGAGGTCAGCGGCCTCGTCGAAGCGCCGGGCCAGGCCGGTGAAGAAGCGGTCGAGCTCGGTGCGGGTGACGGCCTCGAGCAGCGCGTCTTTTCCGCCCGGGAAGAGGCGGTAGATCGTCGCCCGGCTGCACGAGGCCTCCCGAGCGACGTCGTCGAGCGTGGTCTTGCCGATGCCCCAGCGGGCGATGCAGCGCAGGGCGGCGTCGATGACCCGCTGCTCCTGGGTCCCGACGCGCTCGACAACCGTCATCCTGAGACGAATATACCCGTTGTGTCTCGCCGTCAATCAATCTCAGTGTGTCATCGGTCACGCATCGTCATGCACGGTCACCGACGGTCACGCACCACGCCGGCCAACAGCTCGGTGCGGACGAGCTCGGCCACCTGGGCGGGGTCGGTGAGGTCCCAGCGGCCCTGGTTGCCGATGAAGCTCAGGAGCATGCGGGCCACATAGTCCGCCGCCTCTTCGGGCTCCACGCCCGGACGAAGGTCCTCGCGTTCGAGGTACGGCACCAAGAAGCGGCGGATGAAGACGAGGATGCGTTCGCTCTCGACGGTCAGCTGGGGCAGGAGGCGCTCGGGCTCGGTCTGCAGCACCTTCTGGAGGACCTCGTGCTCCTCGACGGCCCGGTGGGCGAACAGCAACGCCTCTTCCAGGAGGCTCGGGAAGTCAGGGGCGCCGGCCACCGCCTCGGCCAGGCGCCCGAAGAAGCGCCCGGTCTCCCAGGCGATCACGTCCCTCAGCAACTGGTCCCGGCCGCCCGGGAAGTAGCGGTAGAGGGTGGCCCGGGACAAGCCCGAAGCCCGGGCCACGTCCTCGACGGTCGTCTTGGCCAACCCGTAGCGGGCCACACAGGCGAAGCCCGCCTCGAGGATCCGCTCGCGGACGGTGAGGTCGACGGCCATGGCGTCGACAAGGCTACGGACCGTGCGCCGCTTCCGGTCTGTGCCCATCGTGCGCCTCCCCGTGGCCCTGGCCCGCCTCCATTGGGCCACCGCGCCCGGCGACGTCGTCGAGTGGGCGCTCCCGTCCATTGCTCGGGTCGACGATGTCGTCGTCGGCGCCGGGTTCGAGGCGGTCGATGACCGGTGGGCCCGGCGCCTTCGCACGCTGCCCGACACAGTCGGCCCCGGGATGCGCGTCCTGGTGTGCGGGCTGAACCCAAGTCTGGTGGCCGCCGACGCCGGCTTCGGATTTGCCGGAGCCACCAACCGCTTCTGGCCGGCAGCGATCCAGGCCGGGCTGGTGACCAGGCCGCGGGACCCGCTGCACGCCCTCCGCGCCGACAGCGTCGGGATGACCGATCTGGTGAAGCGCGCGACGCCCGGCACGAAGGACCTCACGCCGTCGGAATACCGGTGGGGCGCCGAGCGCGTCGAGCGCCTCGTCCGTTGGCTCCGTCCACCGCTCGTACTGTTCGTCGGGATGGAAGGCTGGCGGGCGGCGATCGACCGCCATGGCCGTCCGGGGGTCCAGCCGTCGACGTTCGGCGGAGCCCGCGCCTACGTCATGCCGTCGACCAGCGGGCTGAACGCCCATGTCCAGCTTCCCGCCCTGATCGAGCACATGCAAGCGGCGCTTGGGCAAGTATGAGCCCCCTATGGCCAAGGCCCTCATCGCCACCGACGGTTCCGACTTCGCACTTGCCGCTGCCAAGCGGGCCAAGGAGCTGCTGGAGCCCTCGCTCGAGCTCACTCTCCTCACCGTCGTGCCGCCGCCCGTCCTGCCCGTGGGCGCTCCCGTCACCGGGATCGAGGCGGCGCCCATCGTCACGCCGGAGACGACCGAGGAGGTCACGGAGGTCCTCCACGACGAGGCGCAGGGCGGCCTGGACCGGACAGCCCGCGCCCTCGGTGGCCGGGTCGAGACCCGCGTCGAGTACGGCGACCCCGGCGCCGAGATCGTGCGGGTCGCCGCCGACGAGCACTTCGATGTGATCGTCGTGGGGTCCCACGGCTCGGGGTTCGTCAAGCGGGTCCTGCTCGGGTCGGTGAGCCAGCACCTGCTGCACCACGCCCCCTGCCCCGTGCTCGTGGTGCGCTCACACGACCGCGTCTAGGGGCTGCTAACCAGAGTTTGCACCGGGATGCGCCCGGGTACATATGGGTGGCACCGAAGAAGAAGACCGCCAGGACAGGAGAAGCACCATGAGGATCGGCAACCTTGAGCTCGACCACGTCCGCGGCCTGGGCGACAAGTTCGTCGGCCTCGGCAAGGAGATCGCAGGGACCGTCATCGGCAACGATCGCCTGCAGGAGGCTGGTGAGGCCCAGCAAGCCCGAGGCACCGAAAGTTTGAAGGCGCTGCGCAAGCAGGCCAAGGCCCAGTCCAAGGAGGCCAAGGCCGAGACGTTCGAGCAGCAGCAGAAGGCCGCCCAGCGCGCCAAGAGCGCGTAGGCCACAGCGACGATCGAGGGGCCCTCTGTGGGCCCCTTTTTCGCGCCCGAGGTTGTCCGTCGGTGGAATTGAAAGCTAACGTGAACGTTAACTTTGAGCATGCCCGCCACCACCGCCACGACTCGCTCGGGCGATCGCTACAAGTGGACGGCCCTGTCGAACACGACGCTGGGCGTCTTCATGGCGATGCTCGACTCGTCGATCGTCATCATCTCGCTGCCGGCCATCTTCCGGGGCATCCACCTCAACCCGTTGCTGCCGTCGAACATCGGCTACCTGCTGTGGATGCTCATGGGCTACCTGGTCGTCACGGCGGTGCTCGTCGTGACGTTCGGGCGCCTCGGTGACATCTTCGGGCGGGTCCGCAGCTACAACCTCGGCTTTGCCATCTTCAGCGGCGCATCGGTCGCGCTGTCGCTGACGCCCTTCGGCGGCCCGTCGGGCGCCATGTGGCTGATCATCTGGCGCGTCGTGCAGGGCATCGGCGGTGCCCTGCTCATGGCCAACTCGACCGCCATCCTCACCGACGCCTTCCCCGTCGAGGAGCGGGGGCTGGCGATGGGCATCAGCATGATCGCGGCCACGGCCGGCTCGTTCATCGGCCTCGTCGTCGGCGGCCTGCTGGCCGACACCAACTGGCGGCTGGTGTTCTGGGTCAACGTGCCGTTCGGCGTGTTCGGCACCGTCTGGGCGTACCTCAAGCTGCGCGAGCTGGGCGAGCGGGTGGCGGCGAGGATCGACTGGTGGGGCAATCTCACGTTCGGCCTGGGCCTCGTGCTGGTGCTCGTCGCCATCACGTATGGGATCCAGCCCTACGGCGGCCACACGATGGGCTGGACGAGCCCCACGGTGCTGTTGTGCCTGATCGGCGGCGTGGCCCTCCTCGCCCTGTTCGGACTGATCGAGAAGCGGGTCGACGATCCGATGTTCGACCTCAGCCTCTTCCGCATCCGGGCGTTTTTCGCCGGCAACGCGGCCGGCCTCCTCGCCGCCATCGGCCGCGGCGGCCTCCAGTTCATGCTGATCATCTGGCTGCAGGGCATCTGGCTCCCGCTGCACGGCTACAGCTTCGAGCGGACGCCGTTGTGGGCCGGGATCTACATGCTCCCCATCACCGCCGGCTTCCTGATCGCCGGACCGGTCTCCGGCTGGCTCTCCGACCGCTACGGGGCGCGCCCGTTCGCCACCGGCGGCATGCTCCTCAGCGCCCTCACCTTCCTGCTGCTGATGTGGCTGCCCGCCAACTTCTCGTTCCCGACGTTCGGATTTCTCATCTTCCTGAACGGGCTCGGGTCCGGGCTGTTCGCCGCTCCCAACACCACGGCGATCATGAACAGCGTCCCATCCACCCAGCGGGGAGCGGCGTCGGGCATGCGTGCCACGTTCATGAACAGCGGGATGGTGCTGTCGATCGGCATCTTCTTCTCGCTGATGATCGCCGGGCTGGCGTCGTCGCTGCCGCACACTCTCGGCACCGGTCTGGTGGCCCAGGGTGTGCCCGCCGCCGACGCCACCCGCATCGCCCACCTGCCACCGGTGGGGAGCCTGTTCGCCGCCTTCCTGGGCTACAACCCCATGCGCACGCTGCTCGGTCCCCACGTCCTCAGCTCGCTCGCGCCGTCGCACGCCGCCTACCTGACAGGCAAGACGTTCTTCCCGCAGCTGATCTCCCAGCCGTTCATGCACGGCCTGCGCATCGTTTTCTCGGCGGCAGTGCTGATGTCATTGATTGCCGCCGGCGCCTCGTGGATGCGTGGCACCCCCTACGTCCACGGAGCCGAAGAGGTCGGGGCGTTCGGCGCGCTGCCTGAGGACGAGGCAGCGGCCGACGCCCCGCCGCCCGACGAGTGGGTTCCCGCGTGATCGAGGCTCGCGCCGACGCCCGGTACCGGATCGGCGAGGTCGCCGAGCAGGCGGGCGTCTCCACGCGCACGCTCCGCTACTACGAGGAGCTCGGCCTTGTCTCCCCCGCCGGGCACAGTCCTGGCGGGGCGCGCCGCTACTCGGACGACGACCTGGCCCGCGTGCTTCGCATCCGGGAGCTGCAACAGCTCGTCGGCTTCAACCTCGACGAGATCAAGACGATCGTCGCCGCCGAGCGCCGGTTGGAGGAGATCCGCACCGAGTTCCGCGCCGACCGCTCACCCGAGCGCAAGCGTCAGATGATCGCCGAAGCGAGAGAGATCAACGACCGTCTGCGCGCCGAGATGCGCGAGAAGCAGTCGCGCCTGGAGACGTTCCTGGCCGATCTCGACGCGCGGGCTCGTCTCATCCGCCGCCGGGCCAAGGAGCTGGACGCCGCCGAGCACGCCTAGCGGCCGGGGCCTACGCTCCGGCCATGATCGAAGAGTCCATCGACATCCAGGCCCCCCCCGAGCGGCTCTACGAGATGGTGTCCGACCTTGCCCGCATGGGCGAGTGGAGCCCCGAGAACCAGGGCGGCAAGTGGCTCGGCGGTGCGACCGCAGCCGTCGAAGGCGCCCGGTTCAAGGGTCGCAACCGCAACGGGTGGCGGCGGTGGTCGACCAAGGTGCGCATCGTCACCGCCAACCCGCCCAAAGAAGTGGCGTGGGAGAGCAAGGCCATGGGCATGAAGATCGCGCTCTGGCGCTACCGCTTCGAGCCCAACGGCGACGGCGTCACCCGGGTCGTCGAGTCGACCGAGGACGTGCGGGGCCCGGTCATGAACGTGGTCGGGCCGCTCGCCACCGGCGTCCGCGACCGGGTGGACGCCAACCGCAGCGCTATGCGCGCCACCCTCGAACAGCTGAAGAAGGCGGCCGAGTCGTCGCCCTAACCGTTCTTGGCGCAGAAATGTGCGGATCCCGCACATTTATGCGCCAAGAACGAGGGGTTACAGGTCGAGGAGGGCGTCCAGGCCGACCGTGACCCCGGGATGGTCGGCCACCGCCTTCACCGCCAGAGCCACGCCCGGCATGAACGACGACCGGTCGTACGAGTCGTGGCGGATCGACAGGCTCTGTCCGGTCGTGCCGAGCAGGACCTCCTGGTGCGCGACCAGGCCCCGCAAGCGGACGGAGTGGACGCGGATGCCGGCCGGCCCCTTGCCGCCGCGTGCGCCCTTCGCCACCTCCTTCTTGGTGGGGTCCTTGGCCCAGTCGTCGGAGGCGGCGGCCATGCGCTCCGCCGTCATCATCGCCGTGCCCGACGGGGCGTCGACCTTCTGGTCGTGGTGCAGCTCGATGATCTCGGCCGTCTCGAAGTAGGGCGCGGCCAGCTCGGCGAAGCGCATCATCAGCACGGCGCCGATGGCGAAGTTGGGGGCGATGAAGCAGTTGCTCTTGCTGAAGCGCTTGCCGAGCTCGGCATAGTCGTCGGCGTCGAAGCCCGTCGTACCCACCACGGCGTGCACACCGTTCTCCGCACACCAACGAAGGTTCTGCTTGGCCGCCTGGATGACGGTGAAGTCGACCATGACCTCGACACCGGTCTCGGCCAGGCCGTCGGTGTTGGCCGACATCATCAGGCCCGGTACGTCGAGGCCGATCGCCTGGCGCAGGTCGAGCCCTGCGTGGTGGGGGTCGACGGCGGCAACGAGCTCGAGGTCGGGGTCGTTGACCACCATCTCGCAGACCGTCGCCCCCATGCGCCCCGAGGCGCCGAAGACACCGACCTTCGTCACGCGCCGGCGACCGACGTGGTGAGCGCCATCTCGGTCAGAGCGTCCTCCTCGAAGGGGCCGACGAGGGCGATGACCCGTTCGTTGCCGAGAACGCGTTCGGCGACGCGCTCGATATCGGCCCGGGTCACGGCCTCGGTACGCGCCACGAGCTCGTCGACGGTGAGAACCTCGCCGTGCACCAGCTCGCTGCGCCCGATGCGGTTCATGCGCCCGCCCGAGTCCTCGAGGCCCAGGGCGAGCGAGCCCTTGAGATGGCCCTTGGCCAGGGCCAGCTCGCCGTCGGTCACGCCGTCCTGCAGGAGACGGTCCAGTTCCTCGCCGATGAGCCGGAGGACCTCGCTCGTGCGGCCGGGCGCCGTGCCTGCGTACACGGCGAGGGCGCCGGTCTCCAGATACGCCGAGCGATAGGAGTACACGGCGTAGACCAGGCCTCGCTGCTCGCGGATCTCCTGGAACAGACGGCTGGACATGCCGCCCCCGAGCACCTGGTTGAGGACCGACAGTGCGAAGCGGTCGTCGTCGCCTCGGGACAGGGAGCGCATCCCGACGACCACGTTCGCCTGCTCGGTGGGGCGGGTCGAGACGATCTGACGCCGGGGAGCGGCGAACCGGACGTCACTTCGCGGCGGCCGCTGCCCGGGCGCCGGCGACATCCGCCGCTCGATGCCGGCCGCCAGCTCGTCGTGGTCGAGATTCCCGGCGGCTGCGAAGACCACATTGGGCGGTCGGTAGTGGGCCAGGAAGTGGCCGGCGATGGCGTCGCGGCTCAACGCCGTGATGGTCTCGGCCGTGCCGAGCACGTCCCGACCCAGCGGGTGACCGGGGAAGAGCGCCTCGGTGAACAGGTCGTGGACGAGCTCGGACGGCTCGTCCTCGTGCATCAGGATCTCCTCGAGGATCACCTGCCGCTCCGACTCCACCTCGTCGGGCCGGAAGGCGGGGACGCTGAGGATGTCGCAGAGGATGTCGAGGCCCAGGTCGACGTCCTCGTCGAGCAGCCGCGTGTAGAAGGCCGTGTACTCCTTCGTCGTGAAGGCGTTCATCTCGCCGCCGACAGCCTCGATGGCCTCGGCGATCTGGCGGGCGCTGCGCTGCTCGGTGCCCTTGAACAACAGGTGCTCGAGGAAGTGCGACACGCCGGCCAGCTGAGGATGCTCGTCGCGCGACCCCACGTCGACCCAGAAGCCGAGGGTCACGGAGCGGACGTCGGGCATGCGCTCGGTGACCAGGCGGATGCCGTTGGCGAGGGAAGAACGTCGGATGTTGTCGGCGGGAACGGCCACGCGGTGCGGACCTACCCCCTACCGTCGCCCGGGGCCGCTGCGGCGCCGGTTCCGACGCGGGCCGCCGCGCCCACCTCCTTCGCCCCCGCCCTGACCGGCGTCGGCC
>CADDZP010000011.1 GCA_902812475.1 Actinomycetota bacterium
ACTCACCGCGGCCTGCGGCCAGCGCCTTGGCGAGGTGGCTCGGCTCGTCCGGCGCCGCGCCCGGAGGGTTGGCGACGACCCATGCGCTCAGCAGGAGCGCGTAGCCGAGGACCAGCGGAACCAGGGCCCGATTGCGGTGGATAGGACTTCCTACCGCAACGGGCCGCGGTGTATCCGTCTACGTGATGGGCTGACCGCTCGACGCTGGCGCCAATGCGGCCTCGAACACGGCGAGGACGTCGGCCTGGTAGGTCGCAGCCGCGTCCTGGCCGAGCTGCACGACCGACATGAGGAGCGAGAGGATGATCGACACGAGGCCGTTGGCGATCGTCGTCGGATCGATGTCGGCGCGGACGGTCCCGGTCCGTTGCTCGCTGCGGAGGCGCTGGGCGCACGCCTTCCGGAGATCGAGCAGGGCAGGGATGTCGAGCACTCGGCCGGTCACCTCGGGCTCGAGCCCTGCGAGGAGCCGGCGAGCGAGAGGATGGCGGTCGACGGCCTCGACCAGCGTGAACATGAGCGCCTGCCGCCACACGTCGGGCGGGGCGGCCTCCTCGATGAGGGTCGAGACGCCCTCGTCGATGACCGCCGCGGCGTCCTCGTCGGCCGCGGCGAGGAACAGCGCCTCCTTGTTCGGGAAGTACGCGTACGCGACCGTGCCGCCGACGCCCGCGTCCCGGGCGATGTCGGCCACCGACGTGGCCCGGTACCCGTCGCGTGCGAAGCGGGCGATCGCCGCGTCGAGGATCGCCCGCCGAGTGCGTTCACCCTTGGTGCGCGCCGCGTCGGCGTGCTCGCTGGTGGTCTCCGCTGTCGTCTGTGCTGCCGTCTGTGCTGCCGTCTGCGCCATGCGTCACACACAATACAGCAAATTAGGGATTGAGTAAATCTCTCAATTTCTCTAGTATGGAAGCATGACGACCCAGGCGACCAGCACCCAACGCAAGGTCCCCACCCGGCGCATGTCCTTCGAGGAGTCCCTCCAGACTGTCCCGCGGCACTTCGCGGCCGACGGCGATCTCATCCTCAGCCACCTCGCAGCATCGCTGTCCGCGGTGTTCCCCGACGGCGAGGACTTCTTCGTCCGATCGGTGCGCCACTACCGGGACCAGATCACCGATCCCGAGCTCAAGCGCCAGGTGGCCGGCTTCATCGGCCAGGAGGCCATGCACGGCCGTGAGCACCGGGCGTTCAACGACCGGCTGGCCGAGCTCGGCTACCCGACGAAGCGCTTCGAGAGCTTCACCAAGCGGGGCCTGGCCATCCGCGAGCGCCTCGCTCCTCCGGTGGCCAACCTGGCCGCCACCGCCGCCCTCGAGCACTTCACGGCCACGCTCGCCGAGCTCGTGCTGTCGAACCAGGAGGTGCGCGACCTCTTCGGCAACGACGAGGTGCGCAACCTCTTCCTGTGGCACGCCCTCGAGGAGTCCGAACACAAGGCCGTCGCCTTCGACGTCTACAAGGCGGTCGGCGGCAGCGAACGCACCCGCGTGTGGACGATGAAGGCGCTGCGTTTCGGATTCGTGGTGGGGATGACGTTCCAGATCGCTGTCTCCCTGCTGCTCGACCGGAAGACGTACAAGCCCGGCGCCCTCCGGCGCAGCTGGCGCAAGGTGCGTCGTTCCCCGCTGCTGAGCAAGGAGCTGTGGGCGCAGCTGAAGGACTACGACCGCCACGACTTCCATCCCGACGACCGGGACACGAACGCCCTCGTCACCGAGTGGCGCGAGAAGCTCTTCGGTGAGCAGGGCACGTTGAACGACAAGCTCGTCACCAAGGCGGCCTGATGCCCGCCATTGCGACCGAGCACCTCGACGTGCTCGTCATCGGCGCCGGGCTCTCGGGCATCGGCGCCGGCCACTACATCCAGAGCGAGTGCCCGTGGGCGAGCTACGCCATCTTCGAGGCGCGGGGCGCCATCGGCGGCACGTGGGACCTGTTCCGCTACCCGGGCATCCGGTCGGACTCCGACATGTTCACGCTCGGGTACTCGTTCCGGCCCTGGAACGGCGACAAGTCGATCGCCGACGGCGACTCCATCCTGCAGTACATCAAGGACACCGCCGCCGAGGACGGCATCGACCGCCACATCCGGTTCCACCACCGTGTCGTCGCCGCCGACTGGTCGACCGACGACGGCTGCTGGCACGTCACCGCCCACCGCACGGACACCGACGAGACGGTGCACCTCACCGCCGGCTTCCTGTTCTCGTGCAGTGGGTACTACCGCTACGACCACGGGTACACGCCCGAGTTCGAGGGCACCGAGCGGTTCCGGGGCCGGATCATCCACCCCCAGCGGTGGCCCGACGACCTCGACTACGAAGGCAAGCGCATCGTCGTCATCGGCAGCGGCGCCACCGCCGTCACGCTCGTGCCCGCCCTGGCCCGCGGGGCCGCCCACGTCACGATGCTGCAGCGGTCGCCCAGTTACATCGCCTCCCTGCCGGCCAAGGACCCCGTCGCCGAGGTCCTGCGGAAGGTGCTGCCGGCCCGGTGGGCCAACCAGATCGTGCGGTGGATGAAGGCGCTCACGACCCAGGGCTCCTACCAGTTCAGCCGGCGGTGGCCGAACGCCATGAAGAAGATTCTTCGCAAGATGCTCGAACGCGAGCTGCCCGTGGGCTTCGACATCGACACCCACTTCACCCCCCGGTACAACCCGTGGGACCAGCGGCTGTGCGTCGTGCCCAACGGCGACCTCTTCAGGGCCATCAAGGCGGGCGGGGTCTCGGTCGTCACCGACCACATCCGCACCTTCACCGAGAACGGCCTGCTGCTCGAGTCGGGTGCCGAGCTCGACGCCGACATCATCATCACGGCGACGGGCCTGGAGCTGCTGTTCCTCGGTGGCATCGAGCTGTCCGTCGACGGGGAAGCGATCGACCTGCCCAACAAGCTCGTCTACAAGGGCATGATGCTCGAAGGCGTGCCCAACCTCGCCATCGCCGTGGGGTACACGAACGCGTCCTGGACGCTGAAGTGCGACCTCACGTGCGACTACGTCGTGCGCCTCCTGAACCACATGCGGGCGTCGGGCGTCCGCCAGGCGATGCCGGTGAACGACGACGCCGAGATCGTGCCCCAACCGCTGCTCGGGCTCATGTCGGGATACATCATGCGCTCGGCCCACCGCTTCCCGAAGCAGGGCTCGAAGTTCCCCTGGCAGGTGCACCAGAGCTACCTGAAGGACTACAGGACGCTGAAGATGAGCGACCTCGACGACGGCGTCATGCGGTTCTCCAACCCGGTCCTCGGCGAGCAGCCCGTCGTCGCCAAGGCCTCCTGAGAGAGGCGGGCATGGAGTCGTTCGAAGGCAAGGTGGCGGCCGTCACCGGCGCCGGGTCGGGGATCGGTCGTGCCCTCGCGCGGGAGCTCGCCCGGCGGGGCTCGCACCTGGCGCTGTGTGACATCGACGAGCACGGGTTGGCCGAGACGGTCGCCCTGTGCGAAGGCTCGGGCGTGAAGGTGACGTCCCAGCGTGTGGACGTCGCCGATCGCGCCGCCGTCGAGGCGTGGGCCGACCACGTCGTCGCCGAGCATGGGCGCGTCAACCTCGTCGTCAACAACGCCGGCGTCGCCCTCGCCGCCCCCATCGAAACCATGTCCTACGACGACTTCGAGTGGTTGATGAACATCAACTTCTGGGGCGTCGTCCATGGGACGAAGGCCTTCCTGCCCCATCTGGTGGCCGCAGGCGACGGCCACATCGTCAACGTGTCCAGTGTCTTCGGCCTCATCAGCGTGCCGAACCAGTCGGCCTACAACGCCGCCAAGTTCGCTGTGCGAGCGTTCACCGACGCCCTGCGCATGGAGCTGGACGCGGCCCGCAACGGGGTGTCGGCGACGACGGTGCATCCCGGCGGCGTCAAGACGAACATCGCACGCAACGCCCGCATGGCCGTCGCCGTCGTGGGAAGGGATGCGTCCGACTTCGACAAGATCGCCATCACGACGCCGGAGAAGGCGGCCCGCCAGATCCTCGCCGCTGTTCAGAAGAACAAGCGCCGTCTTCTCATCGGCGTGGACGCCAAGTTCATCGACTTGGCGTCCCGTATGCCGCCCGGCCTGTACCAGTCCGTTCTGGCGCGCGGCGCCCGCCTGCAGCTCCGCCGCGCCAATCGCTGAACGGAGACTGAGTGGAGGCGGGGGGAATCGAACCCCCGTCCTTCGGGTTCTTGACGGGCCTTCTCCGAGCGCAGCCGGCGGAAGGATCTCGAGCGGTCGCACGTCGCCGGCGCCAGGCGACCGCTCCAGTCAGGTGAGATGTCCCCGCCGGGCTCCCTGACAGAGCCCAGTGGGTGAAGCCCCGCTAGATGACGCCCGTGACCGGCCCGCAGGGCTGAGACCGGACGGACGCGCTACTTAATTAAGCAGCGAGCGCGACGTTTGAGTCGGCGTTTGTTTTTTGGTTCCGGCTCTTTTACGTGGACTCCGGAAACCACGGCTCGCTTCTCCCGTCTCGACGACCAAAGTCGAAACCAAGCGCCCCCATGTCAAGTTGCTGGACTCCATGCTAACGCCGGGGATGCGACTGTCATTCCGGTCGCACGGACCGGCGCCGCTGGGCGCGGGCCATCGCCCGCTCCGCCTCGCGGGCGGCGTCACGCGAGGCGATGGCCTGGCGCTTGTCGTAGCGCCGCCGCCCCCGGGCCAGCGCCAGCTCGACCTTGGCCCGGCCCTCCTTGAAGTAGACCGAGAGCGGGACGAGCGTGAGCGCCTCTTGCTGCGTCCTGCCCGCCAGCTCGTCGATCTCCGAGCGGTGCAGGAGCAGCTTGCGGGACCGGTCGGGGTCGTGGCCGTTGGCCCCGTGGGCGTAGGCGTACGGCGAGACGTGCACGCCGTACAGCCAGACCTCCCCGTCGACGACGCGCGCGTACGAGTCCTTCAGCTGGATCTTCCCGTCCCTGAGCGACTTCACCTCGCTGCCGGTGAGGACGATCCCGCACTCGAACGTCTCGAGGATGTCGTAGTCGTGACGGGCCCGACGGTTGGTGGCCACCACCTTGGTGCCCTTGGGGGCCATCGCCCGAAGGTATCGGCACGGGCGCCGGTATGTTCCGTGCTCGTGCTGCGCCTGACCGACGCCACCTATGTCGCCATCGTCGCCCACACGCTCGACGAGCTCCCGTTGGAGGCATGCGGTCTGGTGGCGGCCGTGCCCGGCACCGACAAGGTCGAGCGTGTCTACCGGTGCCGCAACGTGGCCCAGTCGAGCCGGCTGTACGAGGTCGACCCCCTCGACCACCTCAAGGCCGACCGCGACGCCGAAGCCCGGGGCATCGAGATCGTCGGCGTGTATCACTCCCACACCCACACCCAGGCGTATCCGTCGCCCACCGACGTGAGCCAGGCGCCCGATCCGTCGTGGCACTACGTCGTGATCTCGTTGAAGGACCCCGAGCCGGTCCTGCGGTCGTATCGCATCGTGGACGGCTCGATCACCGAAGAACCTGTGGAACTAGTAGAACGCTGAGGCATGGGCGCACACATCTCGCCTGCCCTCGACGCCGCTCGCGTCGTTGCTCCTCCTCGAAAGCCGACTGGAGAGGATTCCTTCGTCGTCGCGCCTTGCGAGCAACGCCGAATGGCTCGGCGATCTGCGCACACCGCTGCCTCAGCGCTCTACTGACCGTCGGTAGGATCGACAGCCATGGCGATCGAAGTGGAAGTCCGACTGCCGACCGTGCTTCGCCAGCACGCGGGAGGCCAGGCCACCGTCATGGCGAACGGCGAGACGGTCGGTGCCATCTTCGAGGACCTCCTGCGCCAGTTCCCGCTGCTCAAGGGCCAGCTCCTCGGCGACGACGGCTCGATCCACAAGTTCATCAACGTCTACAAGAACGACGACGACGTGCGGTACCTCGACAAGCTGGACACGCCCGTCGGTGCCGACGACGTCATCTCCATCCTGCCGGCCGTCGCCGGCGGGTAGCCGTGACGGTCGTCCGGTCCGTTCTCGACCTGATCGGCAACACGCCACTCGTCGACGTCTCTGACCTCAGCCCCAAACCTTCGGTTCGGATCCTCGCCAAGCTCGAGGGCCAGAACCCCACCGGCTCGGTGAAGGACCGCATCGCGCTGGCCATGGTCGAGACCGCCGAGGCCGACGGCACGTTGAAGCCGGGCCAGACGATCCTCGAGCCGTCATCGGGCAACACCGGCATCGGTCTGGCGATGGTGTGCCGGGTCAAGGGCTACACGCTGAAGGTGGTGCTGCCCGAGAACGTCTCCGTCGAGCGCCGCCAGCTCCTCGAGATCATGGGTGCCGAGGTCATCCCGTCACCGGGCGAGGAGGGCTCGAACGGTGCCGTGCGCCTGGCCCAGCGTCTGGCCAAGGAGATGGACGGCGTCGCCTTCCTCTACCAGTATGGCAACCCGGCCAACCCCCGGGCCCACTACGAGACAACCGGGCCGGAGATCTGGCGGGACTGCCCGGACGTCACCCATTTCGTCTCGGGGCTGGGCACGAGCGGCACGCTGATGGGCGTCGGCCGCTACCTCAAGGAGCAGAGCGCTGCTGTCCAGGTGTGGGCCGTCGAGCCGCCGGCAGGGGAGCAGGTGCAGGGCCTGCGCAGCCTCGACGAAGGGTTCGTGCCGCCGGTGTTCGACCCCGACGTCCTCGACCGCAAGCTCATCGTCCGCCCCCGTGAATCGGTGGAGTGGCTGCGGCGCCTGAACGAGGAGGCGGGCCTGCTTGCCGGCATCTCGTCGGGCGCGGCGATGGCCGGCGCGGTGAAGGCGGCCGGCCAGATCGACGAGGGCGTGGTCGTCACCCTCTTCGCTGACGGCGGGTGGAAGTACCTCTCCACCGGGGTCTGGACCGATCCCCTCGACGAAGTGGTCGAGCGCCTCAAGACCACCGTCTACTTCTGATGATTTCGCGCTCGCCAGCGGAGCTTGCTCGGCGAGCTGATCGTGCTCCGGGACGACCGGCGAAGCCGGCTCGCCCTGCGCGCTGTCCTTTCGCCCGACAGCTGGATGCGGTGCCTTCGGCACGATTGCAGCCGTCGCAATACCTCCTGAGCGCTTCCGGACGTGGATGACAGGCCCATCGGCATGTTCGACAGTGGGTTCGGCGGCCTGACCGTCGCCCGGGCGCTGATCGACCTGCTCCCCGACGAGGACCTCGTCTATTTCGGCGACACCGGCCGCTACCCGTACGGGCCGCGTCCGCTCGAGGATGTGCGCGAGTTCGCCCGCCAGATCACGCGTCTTCTCGTCGAGCGCCACGACGTGAAGATGGTGGTCGTCGCCTGCAACAACGCCTCGGCGGCCGCTCTGGACACCCTTCGGTTCGAGCACGAGGTTCCCGTCGTGGGCGTCATCGATCCGGGCGTGCGAGCCCTGTTGACGGCCACCCGCAACCGCCGCGTCGGTGTGATCGCCACGGTTGGGACGGTGGCGTCGGGTGCCTACCAGCGGGCCGTGGCAGCGACGAGGGCGCCTGTCCATTTGCAGTGCGCGGCGTGTCCGGGGTTCGTGGAGTTCGTCGAGCGGGGCGAGACCGACAGCGAGGACGTCCACGTCCTGGCCGAACGCCTACTGGCACCGGTGCGCGAGGCGGGCGTCGACGCTCTGCTGCTGGGCTGCACGCACTATCCCTTCCTCGCCCACACCATCGGCGATGTCATGGGCCGCGATGTCGTGCTGGTGTCGTCGGCGGACGAGACGGCGTTCGAGGTCCGCTCCATCCTCGACGAGACGGGCCTGGTGCGGCGCTCGGGCCGCGGCACGGGCAAGGGGCGACACATGTTCGTCTCGTCCGGCGACGTCGAGTCCTTCAAGCGCCTCGGGGGCAGGCTTCTCGGGCCCGAGCTGGACGAGGTGGAGGCCTTCACGTGGGACTGACGCTCACCGTGCTGGGATGCAGCGGCACCTACGCCTCGCCTGGCAACGCGTGCAGCGGGTACCTGGTCTCGGACGGGTCGACGAAGGTCTGGGTCGACGCCGGTTCGGGGACGCTCGCCAACCTGCAGCGCCACCTTGCCTTCGACGACGTCGACGCGTTGGTCATCAGCCACGAGCACCCCGACCACTGGAGCGACCTCGAGGGCTTCTTCAACGTCACCCGGTTCGTCACCCAGCGGGAGGGCCTCCCCGTGTACGCACCGGAGGGCCTGAAGAAGCGCACCTACAACGACGACGAGTCGCCGTACTTCGTGTGGCACGACATCGCCGATGGCGCGTCCGTGTCGATCGGCGGTCTCGTGTTCGCCTTCTCCCGTACCGACCACGGGCCGGAGACGCTCGCCATGCGCGTCGACGGCGGTGGACGCTCGCTCGGGTACTCGGCGGACACGGGCGCCAAGTGGTCGCTGTCGGCGCTGGGCGCGGGTCTGGACCTGGCGCTGTGCGAGGCCACCTTCCTGCACGAGCAGGAGGGTGAGGCCCAGCACCTGAGCGCCCGCCAGGCCGGCGCGTCGGCGCGGGAGGCGGGCGCCGCCCGCCTCGTTCTGACCCACATCTGGCCCACGATCGATGCCGAGCAGAGCCGGGCCGAGGCCGCTGCCGCCTATCGTGACCGCGTCGACGTGGCGGTTGTGAACGAGACCTATTCGATATGAGTCCTCGAAGAGACGGCAGAGAACCCGACGACCTGCGCCCGCTGAGGTTCGAGCGCGACTACACGGAATTCGCAATGGGCTCGGTGCTCGTGTCGATGGGCCGCACGAAGGTGCTGTGCACGGCGTCGGTCGACGAGCGGGTCCCGCCGTGGATGCGGGGGCGGGGCACGGGCTGGGTGACGGCCGAGTACTCGATGCTGCCGGGCTCGACCTCCGAGCGCACCGACCGCGAGGTCGCCAAAGGGCGCCCGTCGGGCAGGACCCAGGAGATCCAGCGGCTCATCGGTCGGTCGTTGCGGGCCGTCACCGACATGGCCGTGCTCGGCGAGCGCCAGGTGATCGTCGACTGCGATGTCCTGCAGGCCGACGGAGGCACGCGCACGGCGTCGATCTCGGGCGCCTACGTGGCCCTGCACGACGCCCTGAGCCGTCTGCACAAGCAGGGCGCCATCCAGGGCCATCCCCTGACGGCCGCCGTGGGGGCCGTGTCGGTCGGGATCATCGACGCCGTGGCCATGCTCGACGTCGACTACTCCGAGGACGTGCGGGCCGAGGTCGACATGAACGTGGTCATGACGTCGGAGGGCCGCTTCGTGGAGGTGCAGGGTACGGCCGAGGGGATGCCGTTCACCCGGTCGGAGCTCGACGACCTGCTCGCCCTGGCCGAGCACGGCATCGCCCAGATCCTCGACGCCCAGACCGAGTCGCTGGCCGCACCTCCGCCCGCGCGCACCGCTTGACGCTTCGCTCGTGAGGCTGGTCCTCGCCACCGCCAACCCGGACAAGGCCCGGGAGATCGCAGACGCCCTGTCGGCGTTCGACCTCGTGCCCCGCCCGCCGGACGTGCCCGACGTGGACGAGACCGCCGACACGCTCGAGGGCAACGCCCGCCTGAAGGCCCAGGCGGTGTGCTCGGCGACCGGCGAGCCCGCGGTCGCCGACGACACCGGTCTGGAGGTGGAGGCGTTGGGCGGCCGTCCAGGCGTGTACTCGTCCCGGTATTCCGGACCGAACGCCACCTACGCCGACAACGTGGCCAAGCTGCTGCGCGAGCTCGACGGCGTCGACAACCGGCGGGCGCGGTTCCGCACGGTCGCATTGGTGCGCTTCCCCGACGGTCGGGACGTCATGGCCGAGGGCGTCGTCGACGGCCGCATCGCCTCCGAGGCCCGGGGCGACGAGGGCTTCGGCTACGACCCCGTCTTCGTCCCCGACGACGGCGACGGCCGCACGTTCGGGGAGATGACACTGTCGGAGAAGCAGCAGGTGTCCCACCGCGGTCGCGCGTTCCGAGCGCTCGCCGAAGCTTTGTGGACGTTTACGCGCCCATAGGGCGGACAGACGTCCACGGTTGCGTGCGCAAATACTTACCAGCCGCGGAGGTCGACAGGCCACGCCTCGACGACGTCGTCGACGTCGACGATGTGCATGCGCTCGTGGTAGGCGACGGTGGGGTCGACGTGGGCGGGGAGCACGCGGATGCGGTCGCCGACGCGCACGGGTGAACCCTCGTCGGGAATGAAGGTGACGTGCTCGTCGGAGCAGAAGAACACGGTGGCGTCCAGGATCGTCGGGTTGCCGTGGTCCATGCCGAGGGCCTTGAGGCCGCAGTCGGCCACGGCATAGCCCGGCGACACCGAGACCACGGTGGCCAGCACCGAGAGCGCCTGGCGGAATGGCAGATCGAGGTGGCCGTAGGCGGTGTCCATGAGGGCGTAGGAGCCGGCCTGGATCTCGGTGGCCCACGTGTTGATGTCGTACGTGCCCGTGCCGCCCGCGGAGATCAGCTCGCCGCCGACGTCGCCGTGGGCCTGCACGAGCAGTTTCATGGCGTCGGCCGTCGCGCTCTCCCGGAAGGCCCGGTCGTCGTTGCCCACCACGTGGCCCTCGTAGCCCATGACACCGCGCACGTCGAGACCCTTCGAGCGGCTGAGGTCCGCGAGGCGGCCGGCGTCCTCCGGCGGGCAGCCGCAGCGCGGGAGACCGACGTTGACGTCGATCACGACGTCGCGGACGCCGCCCGCCACGGCCGCTTCGATCGTCGGCTCGGAGTCGACAGCGAGCGTGACACGGACGTCGTCGTTGCGGGCGACGAGGGCGCCGAGTCGCCGGGCGTCGAGGACCTCATTGGCGAGCATGACGTCGGTGCCGAGACCGGCCGCCGCCATGCCTTCGCACTCACGGATAGTGGCGCACGTGAACCCGACGTGGCCGCCGTCGGCCTGTCGCCGGGCCAGTTCGGTGCACTTGTGGGCCTTGACGTGCGGCCGTAGCCGCTCCCCCGGGAGGGCGGCCGACATGGTGGCCAGGTTGTGCTCGAGGTCGGCCGCCTCGACGAGCAGGGCAGGCGTCTGCAGGTCACCGATGCGCATCGTCGGCGACCGTAGCCGCGCCGTCACAGATGCTGCGGCGCCAAGAAGCGAAGGGCAAGCGCGGCGGCGACAATGGCGGTTGGCGTCAACACCACGCCGACGAGTGACACGGTGACGATCGACGGCCGTGCGCCGGCCCGCCGCGCCGCCCGGTACCAGAGAAGCGCCGAGAGCGAGCCCGTGACGGCCAAGTTCGGGCCGACGTTGAGCCCGAGCAGGAGCGCACGCGGGTGCGGCGGCGTCCGGGCGGTGAAGAGGACGGCGGCCGGCAGGTTGTTGACGAGCACGGCGCTGACGGCGCCGACCGCCGCCGTCTCCCACCCGCTCGCCGCATGGATCAGCCGGTCGGCCCCGTCCCAGGAGCGGGCCAGCGTGCCGAGGGCGACGGCGAGCCCGAAGACCCCGATGAGCACGGCGGGTCCCAGGTCCGAAGCCACGCGACGCGGCGACAGCCGACGCACCGCCACGCTCACGAGGCCCACGGCGAGCACCGGTAGGGCCGCCTGGCGCAGGACCAGCACGAGGACGGCAACGGCGCCGGTCGCCGCGATGCCCAGCGACCCGACTTGCACCCGGCGGCGCGGCACGGTCGGTCGGACGACGGGTCGACCGCGGTTGCACACCAACATCACCAGCGCCGTGACGGCAACGGCGGCGATCCACGCCGGAAGCATGCGCGCCGCGAAGACCGCCCCGGCCACGTGCTCTCGTTCGAGCACCAGCAGGTTGGTGAGGTTGGAGCCCGGCAGCAGAAGCGACGCCGAGTTCGACATGAACAGTGCGCCGTAGACGAACGGCAGGGCGGGCGCCCGCCGCCGCTGTCCGGCGAGCACGAGCACAGGCGTGAGAAACGCCACCGACGTGTCGAGGTTGAGCAGGACGGTGACGACGGCGACGACGCCGAGAAGCACGAGCAGGAGCACCGTCGTGCCGCCGGGGAGGCGCTCGGCGGCGCCGGCCAAGGCGTCGAACAGCCCGTCCTCGTGGGCCACGATGCCGACGAGCAGCAGTCCGGCGACGAGCACGAACGGTGCCCACGCCTGGCCCGCCGCCGACGCCGCGTGCGAAGGACTCAGCGCAACAGCGACGACGGCGGCGGCGACGCCGACGAGGAGAACGAGCCTCGAGAACGACAGGCGGCGGACCCTACCGACCGCCGGCGATGCCCCCTGCGTGCCGACGCAGGGATTCGAACCCTGACTGGCCACGACCTAAACGTGGTGCCTCTACCAGTTGGGCTACGTCGGCGAAGTGTTCTCAGGACGAGAGTAGGGCCCTCGCCGATGCGGCGATCGCCATTGGCCGGGCGGTACGAGAAGATGGCGGCATGCTTCTCGACGGCATCGACCACGTGGCCATCCTCACCAACGACACCAAGCGCCTGTGCGACTGGTATGGCGACGTCTTCGGGGCCGAGGTGGAAGGCGAGAGTAGCGACGACGAGAAGGTCAAGCTCACGTTCCTGCGTGTCGGCCCCCACACCGAGTTCAACGTGTTCGAGATCGAGGGCAATGACGAGGCCGCCCGCCAGACGCCGATGTTCGGGCGCGGGCGCATCGACCACATCGGGCTGCGGGCGTCGTCGCTCGAGAACTTCGAGGCGCTGCGCGATCGCCTCATGGCGTGCGGCGCCTCTGACGGCTTTGTTACCGACTTCGGACCCGTCCTCAGCCTCTTCTTCCGCGACCCCGACGGTCTCGAGGCCGAAGTCCTCGTCCCCAATCCCGACGCCCAGCCCGGTGTGTTCAACCCACCGGGCACGCCGGCGGCGCGCTACTCCTGAGTGGAGGTCTACGCGTGCGCCGAGTGCGGCTTCGAACAGGACCTGGCCAGCGCCGAGACCGTCCCGACGGCGATCGTCGACGGTGTCGGCGATGTCGTCGCCCTCGTCGCCGGCGCCGGCCCCGCGGTGCACGGCCGGCGCGCCCCCGGGGTGTGGTCGCCACTCGAGTACGCGTGCCATCTTCGGGACGCCCTGCTCGTCCAGCGGGAGCGGGTGCTCATGGCTCGGCGGATCGAACAGCCCGTGTTCGACCCCATGGGACGGGACGAGCGGGTCGACCACGACGGGTACGCCGACCAGAATCCCGACGACGTCACGCGCCAGCTCGCAGACGCGGCGGCCATGTTCGCCAACGTCCTTCGCCGCCTGGGGTCCGCCGACTGGGACCGCACGGTCGTCTACGGCTACCCCGAGCGACGGGTCCGCTCGCTGCGGTGGGTCGCCGCCCACACCCTCCACGAGGTGCGCCACCACCGGCGCGACATCGAGGATCAGCTAGCAAACGAGGACGGCTAGCCTCGAAGTCGATGGAGCTCGACATCCTCTCCCGTCTCGACGGTCAGGTCCTCGACCCGCGCGGCCAGGACGTCTACGCCCGCCTCCTCAAGGAGCGCATCGTCTTCCTGGGCACACAAGTCGACGACAACGTGGCCAACCTCATCTGTGCGCAGCTGCTGCTGCTCGAGTCCGAGGACCCCGACCGCGACGTCTTCCTCTACATCAACTCCCCGGGCGGCTCGGTGACGGCCGGCATGGCGATCTACGACACCATGCAGTACATCCAGAACGACGTGGCCACCATCTGCATGGGTCTGGGTGCCTCGATGGGCCAGTTCCTGCTGTGCGCGGGCACGCCGGGCAAGCGCTACTCGCTGCCCCATGCCCGCATCCTGATGCACCAGCCGTCGGCCCAGATGCAAGGTGTCGCCGCCGACATCGCCATCCACGCCGAACAGATCATCTACACCAAGCGGGTCATGGCCGAGCGCATCGCCCTGCACACGGGCCAGACCGTCGAGCAGATCGAGACCGACTTCGACCGCGACCGCTGGTTCACGGCCCAGGAGGCCAAGGACTACGGGATGATCGACCACGTGATCGAGCGGTCCCGCCAGGTGGCGACGGCCACCTGATCGCCTCGCGCCCGAGGAGGGGCGCTGTTCGACAACGGTCGAGGGTGACCGGCAGGCTGACGCCGTGAAGGTCGTTGTCACCGGTTCCAGCGGGCTCATCGGGTCCGCCCTCGTCGGCGCCCTGCAGGCGCGGGGCGACGACGTCACCCGGCTGGTGCGCCGCTCGCCGTCGACGGGCGAGGCCCGGTGGGATCCCGAGGGCGGCCAGATCGACACCGCCGCCCTGGAGGGTCAGGACGCCGTCGTGCACCTGGCCGGCGTCGGCATCGGCGACCACCGGTGGACCGAGGGGCACAAGCGTGCCGTGCTCGACAGCCGCGTGCAGGGCACGACGCTTCTGGCCGAGACGCTCGCCGGCCTCACCGACAAGCCGGCGGTGCTCGCGTCGGCGTCGGCCGTCGGCTACTACGGCCTCCGCGGCGACGAGGTACTGACGGAGGAGTCCCAGCCGGGCGACGACTACCTGGCCGAGGTGTGCAAGCAGTGGGAGGGGGCGACGGCGCCCGCAGAGCGGGCGGGCATCCGCGTCGCCCACTTCCGCACCGGCCTCGTCCTCAGTCCCGACGGTGGTGCGCTCCAGCAGATGCTGCTGCCGTTCCGCCTCGGCCTGGGCGGCCGCATCGGCAGTGGGCGACAGTGGTGGAGCTGGATCGCCATCGACGACGAGGTGGGCGCCATCCTCCACATCCTCGACCAGGACCACATGAGCGGACCGGTGAATCTCGCCGCGCCGAACCCGACGCGCAACGAGGAGTTCACCCGCACGCTCAACAAGGTGCTGCACCGCCCGACCCTTCTGCCGACGCCGACGTTCGCCCTGAGGCTGCTCTTCGGAAGCGAGATGGTCGAAGAGATGTTCCTCGGCGGGCAGCGCGTCTCGCCCACGCGCCTCCAGGCCGGCGGCTACGACTTCCGTCACACCGAGCTCGAAGGCGCCCTCCGCTTCCTTCTTCACAAAGGCACATAAGAGGTTCGACCCGTCACCTCGGGGGTAAGGGTGGCGGCATGACGGTCGACGCCCGGCAGGGCGCCGAGCTCCATGCCGAAGAGAGCCCTCGGTCGAGCCGCCGGACGAAGTCGGTGATCGTCTACGGCGGCCTCATCGTGGGTGCAGTCGTGGTGCTCAATGCGCTGCTCGCTGCCGGACGCCACCTTCACGGGCCACGCGTCCGCTCTCAAGCGGCACACATGGCCACCAGCACGGACACGAGCGTGCTCTGGCGACTGCTTCTCGCCACGCTGATCATCATCATGGTCTCGCGCATCGTGGGGTCGCTGTTCCGGCGCATCAACCAACCCCAGGTCGTCGGCGAGATCGCCGCCGGCGTGATGCTCGGGCCCTCGTTGCTGGGCGCCGTGTGGCCTGACGCGACGAACTACCTGTTCTCGGCGAAGGTGCTGCCGTTCATCGATGTGCTCGCCGAGGTGGGACTGATCTTCTTCATGTTCCTCATCGGCCTGGAGCTCGACGTGCGGCTCGTGCGGGGCCGGGGCGCGGCGGCAGTCACCGTGAGCCAGGTTGGGATCATCGCCCCCTTCCTTCTGGGTTTCGGCGTAGCGCTCGCGCTCTTCTCTGAGCTCGGCTCGGCGGCCGGCAAGTTCACGCCGTTCGCGCTGTTTCTCGGCGCGTCGATGAGCATCACCGCCTTTCCAGTGCTGGCCCGGATCCTGACTGAACGAGGGCTGTCGAGAACCCGGCTCGGCGCCGTGGCGCTGACGTGCGCCGCCGTCAACGACCTCACCGCCTGGTGCATGCTCGCCGTTGTTGTCGCCGTATCGCGGTCGCACGGTCCGGCGTCGGCGCTCACCACGATCGCACTGTCGATCGCCTTCATCGCCGTCATGATCTTGGCCGTGCGGCCGCTGATGGCGCGCTTGGCGACGTACCACGAAGAGCAGGGTCAGCTGAGCGGATTCGTGTTGGCGCTGGTGTTCTCGGGAGTGCTGCTGAGTGCCCTGGCGACCGACCGCATCGGCATCCACGCCATCTTCGGCGCCTTCCTGTTCGGGGCGATCATGCCGCAGCGCTCGGAGTTCATCCGCGAGCTCGTCGGCAAGCTCGAGGACTTCGTCGCCGTCTTCCTCTTGCCGTTGTTCTTCGCCTACACGGGCCTGCGGACGCAGATCGGCCTGATCGGCGGCGACCCCAAGCTCTGGTTCTTCTGTGGCCTCATCCTGTTCGTCGCCGTGCTCGGCAAGTGGGGCGGCTCGACGGCGGCGGCGAAGGCCGTGGGCCTGAAGTGGCGGGAGTCGCTGGCGGTCGGGATCCTCATGAACACCCGAGGCCTGACCGAGCTCATCATTCTCAACATCGGGCTCGACCTGGGCGTCATCCCCCCCACGCTGTTCGCCATGCTCGTGATCATGGCGCTCGTCACGACGTTCATGACCACGCCGCTCCTCTCGCTCGTCTACTCGACTGAGGTGCAGGAGCGCATGGTCGCCGAGGAGGCCGGCGAGCGCGAGGCCGAGGAAGCCCTCCGCAAGTGGCGGGTACTCATCCCGATCGCCAGCGCCGCTGAGGGCCACGAGCTGATCCACACCGCCCTCCGCCTGGCCCGCGATCACGAGGAGGAGACCGAGCTCATCCTCCTGCGGCCTGTACGGCTTCCCGGGTCTGCGTACCGCTCCGGGCACCTCGGCACCGAGGCGACAGTTGCCAAGGCCATGGACGGCCTGCGCCCGCTCGTGCAGATGGTCGAGGGGGCGGGTGCGTCGGCCGTCCCCCTCGCCATCGCCGGCTCGCCGGGCGACACGGTCGTCCGAGTCGCCAAGGAGCGCCAGCCCAATCTCGTCCTCATGTTCTGGCGTCGCTCGCCGTTCGGCCGTCGCCTGCTCGGCGGCACAATCGGCTACGTGCTGCGCAACGCCAAGAGCGACGCCGCCGTGCTGATCGATCCGTCGCACTTGGGCATCGGCCTCAAGCGCGGCGCGCAGATCGCCGTGCCGTTCGGTGGCGGCTTCCACGAGGAGGCAGCGCTCGATCTGGCCCTTCGGTTGGCGAAGGCGAGCGGGGCGAACGTCAAGCTCGTCGGCCGGGCCGACGACGGCGGCGCCGCCCACGAGCTCGGTGAGCGGGCCGCGCAGGCGTACGAGTCGACCGGTGTGTGGACGGTGTCGGCGCCGGTCGCGGGCGACGTCCCCGGGCGGGTCGTGGAGGAGGCGAACGAGGCCGATCTGGTCGTCATGGGCGTCAGTGACCGCTGGGTGCGCGAACAGCACTCGCTGGGGGAGCTGCGGGAGTCTGTGGCCGCCCGGGCGTCGGCGCCGGTCCTCGTCGTCCGTCGCCACGGCCAGCCCGGCCAGCGGGGCCCGAGCCGGTGGCTGCGGCGCCAGCGCGAGTGGCTGGACGAGGACGCCGCCGACGGGTCGGCGTCGACAGAGGCGGTAGAAGCGCTGACCAGTTGACCAAACTGGTCTCGTGCCCGCCAAGAAGAAGTCGAGCCCACCGAAGAAGGCGACCAAGGCGAAGAAGGCGAAGAAGGGTGAGCCCCTCGCCACGTACCGGGCCAAGCGCGACTTCGGTGTCACGCCCGAGCCGTCGCCCGAGGTCCAGCTCCCGCACGCGGACAAGCCCCGCTTCGTCGTGCAGGAGCACCACGCCCGGGCCCTGCACTGGGATTTCCGTCTCGAGCGAGACGGCGTCCTGCCGTCGTGGGCCGTGCCCAAGGGCCTGCCGCCCGACCCCAAGGTGAACCACCTCGCCGTGCAGACCGAGGACCACCCGCTCTCCTACATCGATTTCGAAGGCGAGATCCCCAAGGGCGAGTACGGCGGCGGGACGGTCAAGGTCTGGGATGCGGGCTGGTACGACCTCGAGAAGTGGGAGCCCAAGGAGGTGATGTTCACCCTCCACGGCGACCGGGTGCAGGGCAAGTACGTCCTGATCAAGACGCGCGGCAACCAGTGGCTGATGCACCGCATGGACCCGCCCCAGGATCCGACGCGTGAGCCCTTCCCGAGCGGGCTGCGCCCGATGCTGGCGAAGAAGGGCACGCTGCCGGCCGACGACTCGGCGTTCGGGTTCGAGATCGCGTGGGGCGGACGGCGGGTGCTGGTCTACGTCGAAGGTGGGCGCATCGAGGTCGAGGACGCCGACGGCAACAACGTCACCGATCGCTACCCCGAGCTGTCGCGGCTGGGCCGGGCCGTGGGCTCGACCGAGGTGGTGCTCGACGGGGAGCTGGTCGGGCTCGACAGGGACGAGCAGCCAATGGCCGGCTCGCCGGATCGCCGCGACGTCGAGACCGACTCGGCCCTGCGCCGGGCGGCGAGGGACCATCCCGTCGCCGTCATGCTGTTCGACGTCCTCTATCTCGACGGGCACATGACGACCGAGTTGACCTACACCGAGCGCCGCTCGCGGCTCGAAGGACTGAACCTGGCGGGCGGGAACTGGCAGACGCCGAGCTACCACAAGGGCGACGGCGCCGCCCTGCTGGAGGCGGCCCGCGGCCAAGGGCTCCCGGGCGTCGTGGCCAAGCGCCTCGACAGCGCCTATGCGATCGGGAAGCGCAGCGCCGACTGGGTCCTCGTCTCCGCGTGATGGTCGACGTCTCGCGGGAGCGCTTCGAGGAGCTCGTCGCCGACGCGCTCGACGGCATCCCCGAAGGGCTCGGGAAGTACATGGACAACGTCGCCGTGTTCGTCGAAGAGGTGCCGCCCGAGCCCAACCTCCTCGGGCTGTACCAGGGCGTCCCGCTCACGGCCCGGGGCATCAGCTACTCAGCCACGATGCCCGACCGCATCTCGATCTACCGCCGGACGATCCTCACCGTCTCTCGCACCGAGGATGAGGTCGTCGAGCAGGTCCGCCGCACCGTCATCCACGAGGTCGCCCACCACTTCGGCATCAGCGACCCCCGCTTGCGAGAGCTGGGCTGGTAGCGCGGGCTCTCTCGTCGCCGATCGCCCAGGCCCTCGGGGCGCCGTAGCCTTGAAGACGTGACCCGGGAAGTCCGGCTTCGCCTTGTGCTCGCGCTCAACGTGGCCCTCGCTGCCGGCCTCGTCGTCGCCGGCGTGGTCGCCAACTCGTTGGGCCTGTTCGCCGCCGCCGGAGACACGGTCACGGACGTGGGCGCCGTGCTGCTGTCGTTGCTCGCCGTGCGCCTGGCCCGGCGCTCGCCGACGGCCCAGCGCTCGTTCGGCTACCACCGCTCCACCATCCTCGCCGCCCAGGCCAACGCCGCCACCATCCTCGTGGTGTGCGGCGTGATCGTGGTCGAGGCGATCGACCGGCTGCAACACCCGACGACCGTCCACGGCGGTGCCGTGCTCGCCGTCGCCGCCGTCGCCGCTGTCGTCAACGGCGTGGCCGCCCTGTTCCTCTCCGGTGACAGCCACGACCTCAACATGCGAGCCGTGATGCTCGACACGATGGGAGACGCCGCCGCCAACGCCGGCGTGGCCGCCGCCGGCGCCGTCATCCTCGTCAGCGGCGCCTACGAGTGGGTCGACCCGGCGGTGTCGATCGTCATCGCCGTCATCATCGCCGTCCGGGCCGTGCGTCTGCTCGTCCAGGCCGCCGACGTCCTGCTCGAGTCAACGCCGGCCGGCCTCGATGTCGACCACGTGGCATCAGCGATCACCGACGTCGACGGAGTCGACGCCGTCCACGACATCCACGTGTGGAGTCTGTCGTCGGAAGTGCGGGCCATGTCGGCCCATCTCGTGCTGGCGGGCCATCCCACGCTCGAACAAGCCCAGGCGGTGGGCGACCGGGTGCGGGCCACGATCGGCCCTCAGTTCTCGATCGCCCACGCCACCTTCGAGCTGGAGTGCGAGAGCTGTGCCCAGGAGGGCGGCGAACCGTGCGCCGACCTCCTGGACGCCTCGGTTACCAGCGGTACCAGCGCGCCCCTTCAGCGCCACGCATGAGGAAGCCCAGGACCCAGAGCACCAGCAACACGGCGGCGATGATCCAGAGGGCGTGAACAGCGAAGCCGAGGCCGCCGAACAGCAGCGCCAGCAAGAGCACCAACAAGACGAGACCCATGGTTCCTTTCCTTCGCTCGTCGAATACTGCGGTGCTCCGTGTGTACCCAACCACAGGGCGTGTCATGTCGGGTTTCCCGTACACTCCGGATGCGGACAAAGTGGACCAAAGGGACGACATGTTGCAGGCGCTCGAGGATCCGACGACCGCGGTCGTCGCGCACGGTCTGCTGAACTCCATGGCCGCCGTGAAGGGCACGGCCGTCTCGCTGCTCGACCACTGGGAGCTCTTCACCGACGACCCAGGCCTGGCGCGTGAGCTCCTGACGCGCATCGTGCGCCAGGCGACGATGGCTTCCGGCGTGCTCGAGGACCTCGTGCGGGGCCTGCCACCGGAGGTGGCGTCGACGCTCGCCGCCTTCGAGAGCTGACGCTCGCCTGAGTTTCCGGGCGCAGCTTGTCACGGGGTCAGCCGGTCGGCGCCTCGCCCTCCATCGGCTCGGTGTTCTCCCAGCCCTCCTCGACGGCGCCTTCGTCGCCGAGCGTCGCCCTCCCCTCGTAGCCGGGCTCGCCCGGACCGCTGCTGCCCGGAACGGTGGGGTGGCTCTCGTCGTCGCGATGCTCGTCCATGGGCAGGTGACCTACCCACCGACGTTGTGCTCTACGCGTTCGGATAGAAGAGCGGCGTCAGCGCGGCGAGGGCGGCGGCGTCGGGCGCGGGCGCGAGCTGGCTGTAGTCGGCTGTCGCTGTCTGCCAGAAGGCGAACGCCTCGGCGAAGTCGCCCGACGGCGAGGTGAAGTCGCTGGCGTTCCACCGGAACCACGGCAGCGACGAGTCGATGCCGCGCAGGCGTTGCCACTCGGCGCGACGGGCGGCGTCGTTGTACGTCCAGTCGATGGCGTGCCCGAGCTCGTGGGCGACCACATGGCGGATCTTGTCGAAGGGAACACCTCGGCGGACGTAGATCTCGATCGTCCGCGTCGTGGGGATCGTCTTGCCCAACAGGTCCGGCCGTCCGCTCGAGAACGTGATCGTCCACCCGAGGCGCTGCCATGGGTACGTCATCCGCGCGAGCGCCGCCTGTCCCCATCGCTGTTCCCATCCCGGAGAGCCGTCGGTCGGGTCCGGCGCGGGCGCTGCTGTCGTCGTCGTGAGCGGCACAGTCGTCGACGTCGATGTGGCGGTCGTCGGCGGCAGCGGTTCTGGCTGCGGCGGCGCCTGCTGCTGCGGCGGCTGCGAGACGGCTACAGGCGCCGGCGGGGCGGCGTGTGACGCCGGCAGTCCGGTGAAGAACAGCACGAGCGGCATGGCGACCGCCGCCGTCGTGAGGAGGGCGGCACGGAGCAGACGGGTGTTCGCATCCATGAAAGACCGTCATGGGCATCGGCGTCCGGTTTCGCCTACTTGACCGAAAAGTTGCATCGGCCGAGTGGCCGGTTGTTGGCGGGCCGAGGGGGAGTGGCGAACGACACCCTGGCGGCGGTGACGCAACCCTGGTAGACCGGTCGTAGTTCATCCCCGCGGGGATGCTGGGGAGCTGGGGGAACCAATGATGGCTTGGGGAGCCGTGATCGGCGCCTGGGTGGGAATGTCGATCCCACTCGGGATTCTCGTCGGACGCACATTCACTCGCGTCGGCGACCGTGATGCACTGCCCGTTCCGAGGGAGCGTTCGGAACAGCGCGCACCGGCGACCCGCGCCAAAGCCCCGCACTGATCCGCCACAGGGAGTGCGCCCCCAGGGATTCGAACCCTGAACCTGTGTCAACGGCGCTTGAAAACTGACCCCCTCGCGGCAGGTGAAAATTGACCCCCCTGCCGGTCAGGAAGGCTCTTCGCTAGGCACCCTCCCGAGGTCGCGGTCCTTGTGGCGGTCGAGCCAGCGCCCAAGTAGCCGGGCCGGGGCACTCGGGATGTGTCGCTCCCGAGCGGTTTGGCTCGACACCCGATGGTCCAACACAACCAGGGTGTCCGTCGAAGCGGGTCAGCTCCATGGCGATGATTGGCTCTTCGATTCGCCCGGTGTGTTGATACCAACCATCGCGTGATCGCGGTTTAGAACTGCGCACAGAGGCCGGTTTTCGCGGGAGAGCTTGGTCATGCCACGTCTGGAGCGTGCTCGGCCTCGAAGACCCGGACCTGGGCGGCTGCCCTGTTCGCTCTGCGGTTAACCCGCGGCGGCGACGTCCCGATCGCGGTGGATCTCGACGACCCTCGCGCCAGGGACGGCGGCTTCCACGGCCTTGATCGCGGTGGCCACGGCCTCGGCGAACTCGGTGGCTTCCCGGTCGAACTCGGCGGTTTGGATGCCGTTCGACACGCCGAAGGTCGCGTCGTTGCAGCCAGCCTCGAAGAGCGCGTTCTGAGCGGCGTCGGTCATGACGTCGGCGCCGTCGATCTCGAGGGTGAAGCTGAACACGGTCATGGAGAACCTCCGCCCCCCGACGGGAGCTCGTGTGGACAGTTTCGCACGCGCTGGCGCAGACGGTTGGCGTGGTTCCCGGCATTCTTCGGCGTAGACCAGATCGATACCCGGCAACCCTCGCGGCCTTCGTAGGCACAGCGCATCTCGCCCCACTGGTGACCGTGTGCCGTCGGGACCACTGTCCAGCCATGCTCCTCTGCGAACTGCAGCGCCTGTTCGATGTCCTTCTTGGGGTGCCTGGCCCCGGGGGTTCATTTCGTCGCTATCCTGTGCCGATACCGACGGGCCGGTCGGGATCCTCCGCCGGACCAGCACTCGTGGACACCAGCGGTCACGAGCGGTCGCCAGTGGACGATCGAATCGCGCACGGCCGACTTCATGTCACACCCCGGGCGTACCCTGCGCGCCATGGCATACGTCCGACGTCGAGTTCTGGCCGATGGATCGAAGCGTTACGAGTGCTGCTGGCGCGACGCGATCACGCGGCAGGAGCGGTCCAAGAGCTTCGCTCGCAAGGCCGACGCTGACGCGTTCGGGAAGCTGGTCGACGCGGATCAGCTGCGCGGGGTCAACGTGCCGGCACCGTCGGATGGGCTCAAGACGGTCGCCCAGGTCGTGGGCCGCTGGTACTCGGTCCACTCACCCACGCTCAAGCCGAAGACGGCGCACAGCTACGCCAACCTCATCACATCCCGTATTCTCCCCGCGCTCAGGGCCTTACCGGCCGAATGGCGAAGCAAGTGGATCGGAACGTCGACGCCGGTCGCCTTGCAAGCCGGGTCCCACACTTGGCGCCGCCACCACGAGTACCGCAGCGGCGCTCCTCGTGTCCCGCGAACAGCAAGGTGCTCGCCGGCGGCGCGACCGTCGCCAGCTGCGCCTCGAGCGGGTCGACCAGGTGGTCGAGGATCGGGATCGTCTGGCCAACTGTGGCGTCCCACCGGTGGTGCTGAAGAACTTCATGGGACACGCGTCAGCGGCGTTCAGCATCGACGTGTACGGCCACGTCTCTGCGGGCGACCTGAACGACGCTGCCGCCCTTCTGAGCGCCTACAGGGAGCGCTCCCTCGGGACGTCGACCACGGTCACGTCGATCGCGGCGCGGGATGCTCGCGGGATCGCCGCGGGATCGGGAACAGGAGCGGCGGCGTCGTGACTGCCCGACCTGCATGTTCGTGAGTGCGCCCCCAGGGATTCGAACCCTGAACCTGCGGATTAAGAGTCCGTTGCTCTGCCATTGAGCTAGAGGCGCCTGGTGACGATGGTAGTGATCAGACGCTCGTCTCCTCGACGATGAAGTCGACGACGTCGGTCATGGTGCCCGCTTCGGCGAACACATCACGCTGTCGGGCTGCTCCGGTGCCGCGCTCGAAGACGCGGTCAATGCCGGCCCTCACGACGTCGAGGTCGCCCGTGGCCTGGAGCGCCGGCCGGATGTACGCGACCAGTCCGTTGACGACCTCGCGGGCGGGCGCCGCCTGCTTGGCGACCACGTCGATGAGCTCGGCGCCGAGCCCGTAGCGGGCCGCCCGCCACGCTGCCGCCCGCACGAACTCGTGCCGAGCGCGCGGGGC